>JAAUPC010000191.1 GCA_012036325.1 Paracoccaceae bacterium | reverse complement strand
TCGGCACGCAACGGCCTTCTGCATGGCGTCGCGGGAGGAAACGTTCGGACGAAGCGTCATCGAGTCCATGGCGTGTGGCACGCCTGTGTTGGTGCATGACATCCCGATAATGCACGAAGTCACCGACGGCCAGGCACTGATCGTTGACTTCGGAAAGACCGGCGAAGCCACGGCGGCCCTCCGGCGATTGGCCACGGATGAAGCCACGCGCCAGAAGTTGATCGCCGGCGGCCTGCAGCGCGGGGATCGCGGAGAGATCCAGCTCGAGCGTGTGATCGCGGAACAAGCCCAGCGCGCGGTCCTTTATCGCCCCGCGAAACCAGCCGTCCAGCGGCACGCCAAAGCCGTTCTCGCAGGCGCTGGGCGCTTTCGTCGGCTGACGGCCCATTCCAGGTTCAAGTCCTGCGCACAGCAGACGATGTTTCTCCAACCCCTTTGTGTTTGATTCGCTGCATGATGACGCCGTCACCGGTGCTCGGTCTGCGTTGGAAGTACGACCTGGGGATTACCGCTGGCAAGGTGGGCGAAGGTGCCCGGGATCGGGCAAAGCTCTTGTCCGGGCGCCTCGTTCCCCGGCGAGGCGGCAAGGAGGGCGGCGGTGTAGGGATGCCGTGGATGATCAAGCACTTGCGCCACCGGACCTTCTTCCACGATCCGGCCGGCATACATCACCGCCACCCGGTCGCAGTCGGCGCGCACGCCCTTCAGGTCGTGGCTGACGACGACCAGCGCGGCCCCGGTCTGGCGCGCCTCGGCCACCAGGATCGTCATGATCTGCAGCCGGATCTGCGCGTCGAGCGCCGAGGTCGGCTCGTCTGCGATGATGATCGAAGGCCGGCGGGCCAGCATCATGGCGATCGCCACGCGCTGCGCCATGCCGCCCGACAATTCGTGCGGAAATGCGGCCAGCACGCGGTCAGGGTCCTTCAGGCCGACGCGGGCCAGCAGGTCGCGGATGGCGGCAACCGGCACCTGGCCGCTCTCGGGGTCAAAGAACTGGCGGCGCACCGCCATCGTGGGGTCCAGCGTGGTGATCGGGTTCTGAAAGACAAAGCCGAACCTCTCGCGGCGCAGGCGGCGCAGGGTGGGCTCGTCAAGCCCGACCAGTTCGCGCCCGTCGAGGGTGACCGAACCGGTGATCTGCCCCGATCCCTTGGCAAACCCGGCCAGCGCCAGGGCCAGCGTCGACTTGCCGACCCGCTTTCTCCGACGACGCCCAGGCGGTCGCCCGGGGCCAGGGCGCAATCGACCCTGTCCAGCGCCGGGACCAGGCCCGACACCGTTTTGAACGCGACCGACACCCCCCGTGCGTTCAACATCAGAACACCCCCGGGCGCAGCATCCGGCGCAGGCCATCGCCCAGCAGGTTCACCCCGATGATCGACAGGGCCAGCGCAAGGCCGGGGAACAGCACCATCCAGGGTGCTATTTCCAGATAGATGATGCCGTCGCGCAGCATGCTGCCCAGCGACGCGGTCGGGGGCTGCACGCCGATCCCCAAAAAGGACAAAGCGCTTTCCGTCAGCATGCCGATGGAGATGGCATAGACCATCTGGATCAGGATGACCTCGGCCAGGTTCGGCAGAAGATGCGTCACGACCCGCGAGAGGAAGCCCACGCCCGCGATCTCGGCGCTGATGACAAAGTCGCGGCGCATGATCTGCAGCGTCTCGGCCCGCACCACGCGCATCATCGGCGGCATGCTGATGGCCGCGATGACGATCATGGCGCTGGTCACGCCCGGCTGCAGGATCGCCACCACCAGCATGCCAAGTAGGATCGGCGGAAAGGCAAACAGGATGTCGGCAATCCGGTTCGATCCCTCGTCCGCCAGGCCCCCCGCATAGGTCGCGCTGACCGACAGGAAGGCGGCAATCGCGCCGGAAATGAGCACGGACAGCGACGCGAGAAGGAAGGTCATCCGCATCCCTTCGGCCACTCGCGCCAGGATCGGCTGGCCCAGGTTGTCGGCACCGAAGGGCAGGTTCCAGGCCGGGGGCGCGAAGCGGGCGGCGTAGCCGACCTCGTCTGGTTGCCCAACGGGCAACAGTGGCAGGACCGCGTTGAACACGACCAGCACCGCCAGAAGGACAAAGCCCACCCGCGCCAGGGGATCCGCGGCAAGCCCACGCCAGACCTTGCGCATCACGCCCCTCCCGCCCGCAGCCGCGGGTCCAGCCAAGCATAGGCCAGATCGGCCGCCATGTTGATCAGCACGAACAGGCAAGCGGCCAGCATCACGCCCGCCTGCACAACCACATAGTCGCGCTGAAGGATGCCTTGCAGCACATAGCGCCCGAGGCCGGGAACCGAGAACAGGAACTCGACCAGCACCGCGCCGCCGAGGAGGTAGCCCGCAAAGATCGCCGTGACCGTCAGGATCGAGATCGCGGCGTTGCGAAAGACGTGACGGCGCAGGATCTGCCCCTCGGACAGCCCGCGCAGGCGGGCGGCGGTGATGTGGTCCTGTTCCAGGACCGCCAGGATCGACAGCCGCACGGTCGCCGAAATCAGCCCGATCCCGAAGATGGCAAGGGTCAGGGCGGGGATGAACGCCGAGCGCAGATGCGCGCCCACCCCCTCGGACCATGGCACCCATTGACCGACCGTAAGCCCAAGCGCGTAGACCGAGAAGAACCACAAGAAGATGCTGCCGATGACGAAGTCGGGAACCGACATCGTGGCGGCCGAGAAGAGGCGCGACGAGGTCTGCGCGGCCGCCCGCCGGCTGAACCCCGCCGCCACGCCAAGGGCACCGCCGAAGACCAGTGACATCACGAGCGCCATCAGCGCCAACTCGCCCGTCACCACGATGCGGGGCGCGAATTCTTCCCAGACCGGGCGGCCCGTCAGCAGCGATGTGCCGAAATCGCCCCGGACAAAGTTGCTGATCCAAAGCCCGTATTGCACGAGGATCGGCTGGTCGAGGCCCAGCCGTTCGGCCACCTGCGCGCGCAGTTCTTCCGAACCGCGCGGCAGGACCACTTCCTCAAAGCGGCCAGGCACAAGCCTGACCGCGATGAAGACCAGAACCGAGACGCCGAGCAGCGTCACGGTGGCGCTGAGGATCCGGGAGAGCGCGAACCTCAGCATGTCGGCCTCACGTCCGAACCCAGGCTTCGATGCCACGAACGTTGTTGGCATAGCCGTCGACATTGCGCAGCCCGACCGGGTTCAGAAGGTCCGTCCGGTAGGCCATCGTCTCGACCCGGGTGACCAGCGGCACCTGGTTCGCATTGGCGTCAAGCGACTCGCAAAGTGACTGCAGCGCAGCCGGGCGGGCGGGGTCGTCGGCGGCAAGGCTGCGGGTCGCGTTGATCACGGCCGTCAGGTCTCCGTCCGATGCTTGGAAGCCCGCCGAGAAACCTGCCACCTCGGGGACAAACCAAAGAGGAAGCATGGCCGGGTCGGAATAGCCCGCATACCACGAAAGTGCTCCCTCGAAATTGCCCGGGTTGTCGACCCACATCCGCGTGACCACCGTGCCTTCGTCCAGCGCAGCAAGGTTCACCGTGATCCCGGCCTCGGCCAGGCTGTCGCGGATAACCTGGCCGATTGCTGGCAGGGTCGTCCCGGCGGTGATGAGCAACTCGAAGGTCAGCCCTGAGGCCCCAGCCTCGGCGAGCAAGGCTTTCGACCGTTCGACATCCCGGTTATAGAAAGGAAGCTTCGCGGTATCACAGGCATTGAACGCCGGGGGCATCGCGCTGGCCGGTGCCGCGTTGCCACCCATGGCGACCTGGGCAATCCGCTCGCGGTCCAAAGCCAGCACCACCGCTTGCCGCACTTTCTGATCCTTGAAGGGCGAGCCTTCCTTCACCGCGTTCAGGAACATCCAGAACACGTTGGTCTGCAGGTTCTGCACGACCTCGACATTGTCGACCTGCTTCAGTAGCAGCGAGGCGTCGGGGCTGGCGTCAAACTGGGCGATGTGGATCGTCCCGTCGCGCAGGCCGGCGATCAGGGACTGTTCCGTCGGGATGATCCGCACGACGACCCGGTCGGCGACAGGCTGGCCCGCCTTCCAGTAGTTCGGATTGCGCGTCAGAACCCAATTGTCGCCCTGGGCATGGCTTTCGACCATGTAAGGGCCAGTGCCGTTGAACTGCGTCGTCGGGTCGAAGGTGCCAGCCGCCAACTCCTCCATCGGGATGATCGAGGCCATGGTCGAGGACAGCGCGCCGAGCATCGGCGCCCAGGGCTCGGACAGCGTGATTTTCACGCGGTTGTCGGGCTCGACCGTGACGGCCGTGATCTTGCCCATCTGGCCCGCGAAGAACGACCCGGTGGCCGGGTCGATCAACCGCGACAGGCTGCCAGCGACATCAGCCGGGGTCATGGTGCGGCCGTTGTGGAAAGTCACGCCCTCGCGGATCGTGAAAAGGTAGGTCAGCGGATCCGGCGTCTCCCATGCTGTCGCCAGGCCGGGCATCGGCTGCATGTTCTCGTCCATCTCAGTCAGGCCGTCGTAGAGGATGTGCAGCAGTTCCCAGGAAGACGCGGTGATCGAGGTCGCTGGATCGTAGAGCGTTGCCTCAAACCGCTTGGCCCAGACGATCTCGATGGGCGTCTGCGCCCCGGCGATCCGCGGCAGACCAAGGGTCATCGCGGCAGACCCGGCCAGAAGGCCGCGCAGGACCGCGCGGCGGGGAAGGTGAAGGGATGTCGTCACTTTGGAACCTCCTTGTTGGCTTTTTTCACGTCAGTTCAGAACGGCAAACAGTTTTTCGGCCATCCCGGCGGCATCCGGCACCAGACCGTCTCCGCCGAGCATTGTGGCAACGCAGCGAACTGGCTGGCTTCTGGACCCGGAGCCATGCGGACGACTTCAGCCATGCGCATTTTCCCACAGTGCCATCGCCTTGCCCGTTGCCCCCGATGAGTGCGCGGCTTCAAGGCCCTTGTTGATGGCGTTCCATCTGGGAAGGGAGCGGCGGGCCAGCTCGACAGCCACAAGGTCTGTTACGTCGACCAGCCGCTTGGCCGTCTGGATGTCGGCGATCAGCGGCAGTTCGGTACAGGCAAGCAGCAGCGTTTCGGCCCGCATCGTCTCGACCAGGGCCTTGAAACGCCAGCCCAAGGTAGGGTCGGAAGAGCCAAGTCGCTTTACGTCGTGGATCAGTGAATGGAGGGCTTCGGCATCTGCCGGCGTCTCGACCTCGACGAGGTCGGCGAGTGCGCGGTAGGCTGACCAGACGCCCATCTCTGTCACAGGCGCCGCGCCAAGAAGGCCCAGCCGGGTTAGGCCGGACGCGGCGATCCAGTCAGAAAGCACAGACTGGAAGCTGACGAACTCTCCTGGCAATCCCAGCTTGGAAATGCGCGGGGCGAACCAGTTCAGCGTATTGCAGGCGATGGCCCAGTGGTCGCAACGGACCGAGATCGCGGCCGCGGCATCCTTAAGCGCTTCCCAGACAACGGTCTCGTTGCGGGAGAGATCCATGGACAGGCCGAGCAACGGCTCCGACAGGATCACCACCCGCGGCGCGTCAAGGTCGCCGCCGAAGTCCTCGCCCATAAGGTCGGCATTGTGGCGCAGGACCTTGGCCCAGAGGTCGATCCCCGCCTCAGGGCCGATCCGGCGATAATGCCGATGGTTGTGCGCGGACCGGAGTTTCGCTCGGAGGCGGTCATCATGCGTTTTCCCTGGCAGGTCGGGGACTGACGCCCCGTTCTAAACAGACTGGCCGAGCCTGATCCACATTGACAATTCTGTGAATCGCAGCATTCTGGCGCAGAACGTTGCGATGAAAGCATCAAACTGCGCCATTCTCTTCGCCCAAGAAACCGCCGAGCATAGGGAAAACATGTCCGATCTGCCTGCGAACCTGCGCCTTCTCTGCACCTATCGCCCATCAATCTCGGTTGTCGCGCGCGATCTGGGGCTGAACCGCAGCCAGTTGAACCGCTACCTCGCCGGGACATCGACGCCCCGCGCCCCCCTCCTGCGCCGCATCTGCGACCACTTCGGGGTGGAGGAATTCGAGATCCACATGCCTGCCATCGACTTTGCCGCCATCGTCAAGCTGCGGGGCTTGGGGTCGGATCAACTGTCGCGCACGCTGCGGGTGCACTTCGACCGGATCATGGCGCGGAATGATCCGCGGATTTTCAGCCTGACCGGAACCTTTTTTGAATACTATTGGTCTATGTCCACGCCGGGGAAGATCATCCGCGCGCTCGTCGGCTTCGCGCCGGAGGGCGAACATCTTTTCTACCAGCGGCTTGAGCGCATCGGCGATGCGGGCAGCACCCGTGCGGGACATTTCCGCTACCAGGGCGTGGCGCTGATGACGGGCGACCGCATCTTCATGAACGACTACGAGACCGGCGCAGGGATCGAAGTGACCCAGACCATTCTCTACCCCGACTATGCGTTCCGCTGGCGGGCATTGCATGGCGTGAAGGTCGGCGTGTCGGCCAACCGCGATCATGTGCCTTGCGCCGTGCGCACCTATCTGGAACGCACACACCCGCGCCAGACGTTGATGGGCAACCTTCGAAAGGTCGGGCTTTACTCGCCAGACCACCCGGACCTGCCCGATGGACTTCTGTCGATGATCGACAACCGCCCCTCGGGGCCATTCAACTTTCTTGCCCACGGATCGTGACGCGCGCCTTATTCGTTTCCAAGCATCGCCTTCGCACGTTCGGCGGCGCGGGCGTAGCCGATCTCGGGAACCATGGCGGTGATGCGGGCCGTGGAGCGGTCCAGGTGGCTGCGGCACCGGTCAAGGTTGGCAGTGATCCCGGCGACGCAGAGCGTGGCGAGAGCCGTCGCGCCGTGGGTCAGAAGCGTGATTGATGTCAGCAGGTTGTAGGCAAT
>JAAUPC010000190.1 GCA_012036325.1 Paracoccaceae bacterium | reverse complement strand
AGCCGCCCCGTCGCCGCCCCCGGACTGGCCGCGATGCCACGGGCGAACACATCGCGCGGGCCGCGCGGGTCAACCTGATGGTGCAGAAGTTCCGACAGCGCGCGCGGTTCGACCCGCATCACCGCTTCTTCGCGCGGGATCACGCCATCTTCGGCCAAAGCCACCGCAATCCGCAGGTTTGCCCGGCCTGACCGCTGCACCTTGACCGCATCCAGAACCGCCAGACGGCCATCCTCAATCGTGAATTCGATCTGCATTTCCTCGCGCAGGCGGACGCGGCAGATGGCACCGTGATCGACCAGCGTGGCAAAAATCTCGGGCGACACATCTTCCAGCGAGGGGCCGCGCGGGTCACGCGTCAGATACAGCGCCTCGGTCGTGCGCAAGGCGTCGCGGCCCTGGGATTGGCCCAGATAGCGCCCGGTGATCTGGGGCTGGCCGGTCACCGGATCAACAAACTGAATCACGCCCGAGCCCGAGATGCCGACCCCGATCCCTTGCGCCATTTCTTGCACCACAAGGCCCAAAGCCGCCTCTTCCGGCGCGCCCTTGGCTTGGCGTAACAGTCGGGCCGAGGTTCCCTCCCAAGCGCGGGCCATGCTGCGCAAGACCTCAGACAACTGGATCGCCGGGTCCTCGGGGAAGGCCTCGTCGGTTTCGACCTCATATTGCTGCAAAGCCTGCCGCACCGCACCCGGGCCGGGCTTCAATCCGTCAAACTCCTCCGGGTCCAGACGCGCGACATGGATCGCGTAGGACTGGATGAAGCGCAGGTAAAGCGCATCCGCCGCCGCTTCGCCATGCGTCTCGGCCAGGCGGGCGTGGCGCTTGGCATTCAGGCCGATGTTCAGGATCGTCGCCGGGCCGCCCCAATCGGGGTTGGCGGGCGACGGGCGGACGGAAATCAACGGACCATCACCAAAATGGTCAAGGATTCCAGCGGTATCCACCCCATGCCCCGCCGCAATGGCGCGCACGGTCCCGGCAGGCAGGGCGACCGATTTTGGCACCGGCAGCTCCAGCCGCACCAGGCGCTGCAGGCATTTCGCCCGCCAGCCATGGGTGGCCGCAGCAATGGCCGCCGAGGGGCTGACCTGCGCAAATTCCGGGATCGGATCGTGTTTCTGCACTGCAGCACCTATTGTTCGCGTGCAGCATACGCTGAAAACACTGTCAATCAAGCGTGACATGTCAGCCAGATGACAATTCCTTGGGCGGTTTGCAAAACCGGCTGGCGCCGGGGGCTTTCGCAGGCCCCCCACCCTCTCCCTCCCCCACGAAGGGGGGAGGGGAAGCGCCCAAAAATCGGCGGGGTTATCCTTCGATCCGGCTCAGGTCCGCGACGCCGGAACAGATGGCGCGGATGCGGTGGAGAAGGTTGAGGCGGTTGCGGCGCACGATCTGGTTGTCGCTGTTCACCTGAACGGCGGTGAAGAAGGCGTCAATCGGTGCGCGCAGAGCAGCCATCGCGGCCATGGCGGTGCCGAAATCCTCGGCTGCCATCGCAGGGGTGATGGTCGCCTCGGCCCGGTCAAGGGCCGCAAAGAGGGCGCGTTCCTCGTCGGTTTCCGCGAACTTCACATCCGCCCCGTAGGAGTATTCGACGCCGTCCTTCTGTTCGGCCTGAGACAGGATGTTGTTCGCCCGCTTGTAGCCTTGCAGGAGGTTCGCGCCGTCCTCGGTCTTCAGCGTAGCGGCAAGGGCGGTGGCCCGTTTGACGAGGAGGGTGAGGTCGTCATTCCCCGGCATGGCGAGGCAGGCGTCTATGATGTCGTGCGAGACGCCCTGGTCGCGGAGGTGTACCTTCAGCCGGTCGTGGATGAAGAAGAGAAGATCTCGAATTTTGCTGTCCACACGACGACCGTCACGGAGAGTGACGATGCCTTGAGCTATTGCAAACGACCCTTTCGAATTTGCTTTTATCGTTTCAAATAGTTGGACCAAGTGCGCATTCGCTAGGTCAACAATCGACAAGGTTGCTTTGCGACCATCAATTAAGCGGATAACTCCAAGCACTGCTCGCCGAAGCGCAAACGGGTCTTTGCTTCCAGTTGGTTTTTCGTCGATCCACCAAAAGCCTGTCAACGTGTCGATCTTGTCGGCCAGCGCCACGGCGACCGAGACAGGCTCCACCGGCACCGCGTCGGACGGCCCCAGCGGCGAATAATGGTCCCGCGCCGCATCCGCCACCGCAGGCTTCTCCCCCGCCTCCAGCGCATAATAGCGGCCCATCACGCCCTGCAATTCGGGGAATTCGCCGACCATGGCCGACCGCAGGTCCAGCTTGGCCAGCCGGGCAGCGCGTTCCGCGTCCTCCGCTTCCGCCCCGACCAAAGGCGCGATTTCGCGGGCCAGCGCCGCGATCCGCTCCACCCGATCGGCCTGGGACCCGAGTTTGTTGTGGAAGGTGACCGATTTCAGCCCCTCGGCCCACTCACCCATCCCGGCCTTGGCGACCCGCAAGTCATTCTCCCAGAAGAACTTTGCGTCCGACAGCCGCGCTGACAGCACTTTCTGGTTGCCCTTCAGGATGGTCGCCCCGCCATCCGCCGCCTCAATGTTGGCGACGGTCACGAAGCCCTCGATCCGGCCCGTCTTGGGGTTCCTCACCGAGAAGAACTTCTGGTGTTCGCGCATGCTGGTTTGCAGCACCTCTGGCGGAAGCCCCAGAAAATCCTCGCCAATCCGGCCCATCAGGGGCACCGGCCATTCGACCAGACCCGCCACCTCGGCCAGCAACCCCGCATCGGGGACAACTTCCATCCCCGCCGCAAAGGCCAGGTTCTGCGCGCCCTGCCAGATCGCGGCCTCACGCTCGCCCGTATCCAGCACGACATGCGCGCGCTTCAGCTTCACGGCGTAATCGTCAAAGCCCGAGACGGTGAACTGCCCGATCCCCATGAAGCGGTGGCCTTCGGTGGTGTTGCCCGCCGTGATCCCGTCGACGGTCAGCGGCACGACCTGCGCCCCAGCCTCATCGGTCAGGATGCACAGGACCCTTGCAACGGCCGCACCCAGCGCAAGCTGCCATTGCCCCAGCGCATGGATTTCGGCCAGGGGAAGGTGCGGATCACGCCTTCCAGCACCTCGGCGACGATCTCGGGCGCCTTGCGGCCGGGCTTTTCCACGACGGCATAGAAGGTTTCGCCCTTCTTGTCGGCGCGGCGTTCCAGTTGGTCCAGCGTCAGTCCGGTCGAGCGCAAGAACCCCTCAACCGCCTGCGCGGGGGCGGTGGTCGCAGGCCCCTTCCGCTCCTCCCGCACCGGGCGCGACTCAGGCGTCAGCCCTTCGACCGACAGGGTCAGACGTCGGGGGGTGGAAAACGCCCCGGCGCTGGCATAGGTCAGCCCGGCCTCGACCAGACCATCGGTGACCAGTTTCTTCAGGTCCTCCCGCGCGCGGCCTGCATCCGCGCGGGGATTTCCTCAGAGAAAAGTTCGATCAGAAGGTCGGGCATCGGTCAGTCCTCGGGGCTGTCGTTCAGCTGGTGCCAGGCAAAGGCGCGGCCGTCGGGGAAGACGGCAACCACGCGGTCAACGCCCTTGTGGATGCCCGCTTCAGACAGGAAGGCCAGCGCCTCGCCCCGTTCAAGCGCGGTGCCGATGGCTTCAGCGTCAAAGCAGTCAAACCAGCCGGGGGCGATCAAGGGTTCGGCGCCCTCATAGGCGACATAGGTCTCGGTCAGCATCGCGAGGCTGAGCGGCGTGGTAAAGCAGGCGCGGAACCGGATGGGAGAGCTGTCGCTGTCGATCCCGGTGACGCCTTCGGCGATGATCGGCTCGGGCTGGTCGCTGACGATGGGGGTCAGGCGGATTTCATCACCCGGCTGAAACGCCACGGGTTCGTAAAAGGCATGGACCTGCAGATACCACATAGCCACGCCGCCAAGCGCACCGATCACCACCAGAAACCCCGCTGCAAGACGCCCGACATTCACAGATCCGCCCCCGCTGGCGTCTGCCGGAAGGCATCGGCGCATTTCTTGGCCAGGGCGCGCACCCGGCCGATATAGGCCTGCCGTTCGGTGACCGAGATCACGCCCCGCGCGTCGAGAAGGTTGAAGATGTGGCTCGCCTTGATGGTCTGGTCATAGGCCGGATGCGCCATGACGATGCTGCGCCCGGCCTTGTCGGGCTGGGCGGCGGACAGGATGCGGTCACACTCAGCCTCGGCGTCCTTGAAGTGCTGGAACAGCATCTCGGTATCGGCCTGGTCAAAGTTGTGGCGGCTGTATTCCTCTTCCGTCTGGCGGAAGATATCACCGTATTTCAACGGGATCGGCGACTGCGGGTCGTTGAAGGGCATGTCCATCACATGGTCCACGCCCATCACATACATGGCGAGCCGTTCCAGCCCGTAGGTGAGTTCGCCCGAGACCGGCTTGCAGTCATGCCCGCCGACCTGCTGGAAATAGGTGAACTGGGAAACCTCCATCCCGTCGCACCACACCTCCCACCCCAGGCCCCAGGCGCCAAGGGTCGGGCTTTCCCAGTCATCCTCGACAAAGCGGATGTCGTGGAGTGCAAGGTCGATCCCGATGGCCTGCAGGGACCCCAGATACAGCTCTTGCAGGTCGGGCGGTGAGGGTTTGATGATGACCTGGTACTGGTAGTAGTGCTGCAGCCGGTTCGGATTTTCGCCATAGCGCCCGTCGGTCGGGCGGCGTGAGGGCTGCACGTAAGCCGCAGCCCAGGGCCTGCTGCCCAGTGACCGCAGCGTGGTCGCTGGGTGGAAGGTGCCGGCCCCCACCTCCATGTCATAGGGCTGCAGGATGGCGCAGCCCCTGGCGGCCCAATAGCCCTGCAGACGCAGGATGATCTCTTGGAAACTGCGGGGTGTGGACAGGGTGTCAGGCATGGCTGCGACGGTCACGATCGGCTAAGGGCAGGTTGCGCCTTCCCTATCCATTGGGGTGCCAAGGGTCAATTCCGCAAACGCGTCGGGGCACCCCTGCAAGGCATCCCTGCACGATTGTGACCGTGGTCGGTCCAGTTAGACCCTTGCCGCGGGGCCCCTGATCCGTAATGTCGCGCCAAAGCTGGCCGTTTCACAGCGCCGTTAGATGTGCAGGATGTTCACCGTGATCTTCAGACCCGTTGTCGTATTCGCCCTTCTTGTCCTCACGCTCTTGCCTTTGGCAGGTCCGGCGCGGGCGCAAGAGGCCAATGTCTGGGTCCAGATCGAGGCCCAGCCCGATCTGGCCGGGGCCGAGGATCGCGCCCGGGCCTATGCGGCGCTTTTTCCCGAAACCAACGGGTTTCGTTTGCGGTCGGGCTGGTATGCCATCGTCCTTGGGCCATACACCTCGGCCGAAGCAGAGCAGCGACTGGCCAACCTGACCGGCCAAAGCCTGATCCCGGGGGACAGCTTTCTCACCTTCCAGCGCGTCTTGGGTGACAGGTTCTGGCCGCCGGAAGGGGCCGCCCTGCCCGCCGCCCCCGTGACGCCCGGGGTTGTGGCCGAACCGACCGTCATTGCCGAAGCGATCCCGGATGAGACCCGGACTGAGGCCCGCGATAGCGAAGCCTTGCTCAGCGAAGGGCAGCGCAAGGACCTGCAGACCGCGCTCCAATGGTTCGGGTTCTATGAGGGGGATATTGATGGCGCTTATGGCCCGGGCACCCGCACGTCGATGGCTGCCTGGCAAGAAGCCCAAGGCATGCTGGAGCCGACCGGCATCCTGACCAGCCGCCAGCGCGCGACGCTGCTCGCGGCCTATACCGACGAAACCGCTGCCTTCGGCTTTGCCAGCCTGACCGATGACAAGGCCGGAATCACCCTCACCCTGCCGCTGGGTCTGGTAGAGTTTGACCATTACGAGCCGCCCTTTGTCCATTTCCGCCCGAAAACGGCTGACGGTCCGCAGATCGTCCTGATCTCGCAGCCGGGCGATCAGGCTGCGTTTTCAGGCCTTTACGACATCCTGCAAACGCTTGAAACCGTGCCGATGACCGGTGAGAGGTCGCGCGATGAGGCGCGGTTCCGGATCAAGGGGGTGAACGACAC
Organism: Paracoccaceae bacterium; assembly: GCA_012036325.1. Lineage (GTDB taxonomy): Bacteria > Pseudomonadota > Alphaproteobacteria > Rhodobacterales > Rhodobacteraceae > Tabrizicola. The sequence goes on along the minus strand of JAAUPC010000190.1, from coordinate 866 downwards.
CACCTCGACCACGGTCTATGCCGAGCTGAAGGGCGGGCTGATCAAGGGCTGGATGCTGATCTCCGCCCCCGGAAATGACCAACGCGATGGCCGCATCCTGCAAGCGATCGAGGCAAGCTTTGCCACTGACAGCGCCCGCGCGCTCGACCCCGGCATGGTGCCAATGGGCACTGAAACCGCGCGGGCCGTTTTGTCGGGGCTTGAGGTCAGAAAGCCGCGCTTCAGCCGGTCAGGGTTCTTCATCGACGGGTCGGGCACCGTCCTCACCACGGTGGACGCCGTCACCGCCTGTGGCCGCATCACCCTGGACCGGGGCACCGAGGCGACGGTGACCCTGACCGATGCTGCCACGGGACTGGCCCTTGTCAGCCCCGCCGCCGCCCTTGCGCCGCGCGCGGTGGCGGAACTGCAACTCGCGCCGGAACGTATCGGGACCGAGGTGATGGTCGCAGGCTATTCCTACGAAGACCGCCTGCCCGCCCCGGTGATGACCTTCGGCACGCTGGAAGACGTGACCGGCCTGAACGGTGAGGCCGGGCTGAAACGCCTCGCGATCGAGACCCTGGCAGGCGATGCCGGGGGCCCGGTACTTGATGCGACGGGGGCCGTGATCGGGCTGTTGCTGCTGGCGATGGACCCGCAGCACGCGATGCCATGCTGGCCCTTCTGAAAGACACCGACGACGTGATCGCGGCCATCAACATTCAGAAACGATTTGGCCTCAGTTTCTGGGACGCGATGGTGGTGCAGGCCGCGATTCAAGCGGCGCCGCCACGCTCCTGTCGGAAGACCTCAATCACGGACAGCGCATCGCCACGGTGCAGATCGAGAACCCGTTTCGCGTCTAGCCGCGCGAAGTCCACGCC
>JAAUPC010000189.1 GCA_012036325.1 Paracoccaceae bacterium | reverse complement strand
AGCAGCGCCAGCAGCGCGGCGGCGGCTTGCGTGGCCGTAGTGGATTGCGACTTGGCCAGAATGTTCGCCTCTTCCAGGTTCACATAAAGCGTGGCGGTGGGGTGGGTCAGGAGGGGCAAAAGCCGTTCTGCCTTGCCGGGGGAGGCAGGGGCCACGCGCAGGTCAGCCGCGGCGAAAAGGGGGGAGGTGGCGATGGCTGACAAAAGCGCCTCGGTCAGGTTGCCGTCCAGTGCGATCAGGCCGGGCCAGGGGATGGTGGCCGATCCCAGGCGGCCATCTTCCAGCGGGCGCAGGATCTTTTCACCCGCAGCCTCAAGCGAATGGGCGTCGGCGATGGCGGCGATCAGGCCATTCGCGCCCTCAATGGCCATGTAGCGGTCGGTCGGCAGGTCATCGGAGCGGTAGACATGGGCGGTCAGGAGGCCCATGCGGTCACAGGCGGCAATCAGCTCTGCCCCTTCGGCATCGCGGCCGATGGCGGTCAGAAGGCCCGGGGTCATGCCAAAGCGGCGCAAGGTCATCGCGATGTTCATCGCCACCCCGCCCGGCAGGCGGGTGATCCGGCCCGGCACGTCCGACCCCAGCCGCATCGAGGTGGGCGAGCGACCGATGATGTCCCATAGGACAGAGCCGATGCAGAGGATGTCTGGTGTCATGGGCAGGGTTGTGGCCGAAGGCGCAGGGGCGTGCAAGGGGCGCGGTGGCTTGAGAGGGCCCCCCACCCCCATCCCCTCCCCAAGGGGGGGGGAGGGGAGGCGCAAGAACCCTGGGTCAGCGTTTGCGGAACTGGCTGCCGTAGCCGCCATGTCGACCATCAGGGAAGGGGCCTTCGGTCAGATAGCGTTCGTGGCAGCGGGCAAGGGCCTTGGCATCCAGCGTGACGCCAAGGCCGGAGCCATCGGGGACGCGCGTCACACCGTTTTCCAAGGCGAAGGGGCCGCCTTCGATCACATCGTCGGCATACCAGTGGAAGAGGGTCTGGCTCGCGCCCCGCACATGCTCCAACGCGGCGGTCAGGTGAAGATAGGCGGCGGAGGCGATGCCGGTTTCGCCGGAATGGAAGCGAAAGCCCACGCCCATCGCCTCGCAGGCGCGGATGAAATCGCGGGTGCGGGCGATGCCGCCATGTTCGCCAGCATTGGTCACTATGCAATCGGGGCAGCGCAGGGCGGCGGCTTTGGGCAGGTCTATGGCATGGGCGGAAAAGGGAATGTCGAAATGGCGGCGCAGGTCGGCCATTTCTTCATAGGTCTCAACCGGTTCTTCGAACCAGCTGATGTTGAAGCGGGCAAGGCGGCGCAGGGCATCGCGGGCGGTGGGGACGGTCCAGCCGCCATTCGCGTCCAGTTGCAGGGGGCGGTCACCGATGGCCGCGCGCACTTCGCGGACCATCTGGACCTCTTCCTCCAGCGCCACCGCGCCGACCTTGCCTTCGAAGATCAGCGACCCGTGCCGTTCGATCATCGCGGCACAATAGCGCGCCACTTCAACCGGGCTCCCCTCACCCGGGTGGTTGGCGCCGGGCCAGCGGTAGCTGAAGTATTCGGTCAGTGGGATATTCATGCGGACCGCGCCGCCCAGCAAGCAATACAGCGGCACGCCTTCGGTTTTGCCGCGGGCGTCCCACATCGCCATCTCGATCCCGCCGAAGACGCGGCGGGCGGCCAGCACATTGCCCCAGGGGGTATAGCGCATGCCGGGAACGATCTTCGCCTCAGCGGCATGAATGTCGCGGACATCCATGCCGACCAGCCGGGCACCCGCCGCGATCACATCAGCCGCGCGATCACCATCGGCGCATTCGCCAAGGCCGGTCACGCCATCCGTCGTCTCAAGCCGGATCACCGTCTTCGTCAGCGAGGCGATGGCGCCGTAACTGAACCGGTAGGGCGCGTGAAAGGGGATGTTCACGGGCAGGGCAGTGATGGACCGGATCTTCATGGACTACCCCTTGCGCTGCAGAGTGTTGCTGGCCACAGTAGTGCCGCGTCGCGCCTTCGCATCCTGCGTTGCGACACGGCGAAGCCGGATTCTGGCTGAAATCGGCCGAAAACCACAGCTTTCCCTGGGAATTACGGGCGATTTGCCCTTGCCATGGGCCATGGGGCGGGGTAATGCCGCGCCACTTCACAGGTGTTGCTGGGGCCGATGCGGGGAGAAATCCCGTGCGGTCCACCGGTTGCCCCCATCCGGGGGTGAAGACGGCGGCACCGAGGATCAAACCGGAAAAGGATAAGGCATGGCTCTTCCCGAGTTCACCATGCGTCAGCTGTTGGAAGCTGGCGTTCACTATGGCCACCAGACCGCCCGCTGGAACCCCAAGATGGGCGAGTTCATCTACGGTGACCGCAACGGCATTCACATCATCGACCTGACGCAAACGGTTCCGCTCTTGGACCAGGCGCTGAAGACCGTCCGCGACACGGTGGCCAAGGGCGGCCGCATCCTCTTCGTCGGCACCAAGCGCCAGGCGCAAAAGCCAGTCGCCGAAGCGGCTGAGCGTTGCGCGCAGTTCTACATGAACCACCGCTGGCTCGGCGGCACGCTGACCAACTGGAAGACCGTTTCCCAGTCGATTCAGCGCCTGAAACACCTTGATGAGGTTCTGGGCGCAGGCGGCGAAGGCCTGACCAAGAAAGAACGCCTTGGCATGGAACGCGACCAGGCCAAGCTGCAGGCCTCGCTTGGCGGGATCCGCGAAATGGGCGGCACCCCGGACCTGATCTTCGTGATCGACGTGGGTAAGGAAGACCTTGCCATCCTGGAAGCGCAGAAGCTGGGCATTCCGGTCGTTGGCGTCGTTGACACCAACTGCTCGCCCAAAGGTGTGACACATGTCATTCCGGGCAACGATGACGCGGCCCGCGCGATCCAGCTTTACTGCGACCTGATCAGCCGCGCTGCCCTTGACGGCATGTCGGCCCAGATGGGTGCGGCGGGCGTTGACCTTGGCGCGCTTGAAGCGGCCCCGGAAGAAGACGCTGTCGCCGAAGTCGAAGCCTGATCTTCGCGTCACAAGCCTGTCACCCGGCGGGTATAGCCCGCCGGGTCATGATTTCTGCGGTGGGCAAGGGCCCGCCGCGCCACGATTTCTGAGGAGTGGGAACAATGACGATCACCGCCCAGATGGTGAAAGACCTGCGCGAAGCGACCGGCGCAGGCATGATGGACGTGAAGAAAGCGCTGACCGAAACCAATGGCGACATGGATGCCGCGGTGGATTGGCTGCGCACCAAGGGCTTGGCGAAAGCCGCCAAGAAGGCCGACCGCGTGGCCGCCGAAGGTCTGATCGGCGTGGCCGTGTCGAATGGCAAGGGCGTTGCGGTCGAGATCAACTCGGAAACCGACTTTGTTGCCAAGAACGCCGATTTCCAGGCGCTGGTCCGCGACGTGGCGAATGTAGCCCTGACCACCGGTGCCGAGATTGAGGTCGTCAAGGCCGCCCATCTGAACGGCAAGACCGTGGATACCGTGGTGCAGGAAGCGATTTCGCGCATCGGTGAAAACCTGACCTTCCGCCGCATGCATGTGCTGGAGGGTGAGACGGTCGTGTCTTACGTCCACAACGCGGCGACCGCGGGCATGGGCAAGATCGGCGTTCTGGTGGCGCTGAAGGGCGACAAGGCCAAGGCGGAAGAGATTGGCAAGCAGTTCGCGATGCATATCGCGGCGACCTCGCCCCTCTCGCTGTCGGAAGCCACGCTTGACCCGGTCGTGCTGGAGCGCGAGCTTGCCGTGCAGACCGCCAAGGCGCTGGAAGAAAACGCAGCCTCGCCCAAGCCGAAGCCGGATCAGGTGATCCACAACAACATAATCCCGGGCCGGATGAAGCGTTTCCTTGCGGAAAACACGCTTCTGGGCCAGGCCTTCGTGATCAACCCCGACCTGACCGTGGAAGCTGCGGCCAAGGAAGCGGGGGTGGAGATCACCGGTTTCGCCCGCGTTGCCGTGGGCGAAGGGATCGAGAAGAAGTCGGAAGACTTTGCCGCCGAAGTGGCCAAAGCGCTGCAGGGCTGATATTTCAAAGAACAGGGCAGGGGTCCGGTGCAGCGATGCGCTGGCCCTTTTCCTTTTTGGCGGGGCCCGGAAACGTCAGCGGCGCGGCCCTGGGGAAGGCCGCGCCGCAACATCTTGTCCCACCCCTCGGGGATGAAACAGGGTAGACAAGACTGACGTCAGCCGCAGGGAGAACGGCGCGATACGTGGTTCACCCGACCGCGAACAGCGATGGAGGTTTCCCTTACGTCAGCAATGCCCGACCATCGCCCATGGCGTGAGTAGGGAATACCTTACCATGGTCATATCTGCGCACCCGGCCACCGCCACAGTCGCGCAGTCCTTACCGGGCGGCGAGGGCCGCTTCGGGCAGGCGCTGGAAGATCATGTTGAGGAGCGCCCCCTTGGCCACGGCCTGGGCGGTTGTTTCAACCGCCAGCGCCTCACGCGCAAGGCGCAGGTGCTTTTCAACCATCGCGGGGCTTACGCCCATCAACAGCGCCACATCTTGCGTGGTCTTGCCATCGGCAACCCACTCAAGTGCCTCGCGCTGGCGGGGCGACAGGGCGCGGTGGCGGCTGAGCTGCGGCAGGTGCACGATGGTCAGGTGCATCATGTTGGCGACAGCCAGGATTTCCTCACCCCGGGCGGCAAAGATCCGATCAACCTCGGCGTGGTCAAGGCCCGGATCAGCGATCAGCCCCAGTGCGCCCTTGGAGCGGGACGATACTTCTGGAAAGCTGATCGAAATGCCCGCGGTCACACCCACTACAGCGTTTTGACGCACGGCATCGGCCTCTTCGGCGGAAAGCTTGCCCGCCTCGAACGCCTCTTTCACCCAAGTCCAGGTGCAGGCGCCCGAGGAGCGTTCGGCCCAGCGAAAGACCGGCGTTTTGGCGTAAAAGCCACCGCGAAAGTAGCGCTGCACATAATCGGCATCACAGGTGGACAGGAACAGCGCATCATCCGGGTCGCCGATGGTTTTCAAGTGGCGAAAACGGGTGAAGCCATAGTTCACCCGGTGAAAGCCAAGGCTGCCGAAATAGGCCGTGGCGATGCCCCAGGTGTCATCAATGCTAGAGGCACCCGCGATCCGGTTCAAAAGCTGCAGAATGGTCATCTCTGTCATCGTCTCTGTCCTTCAAGCGCATGGTATGCCCAAGGTTGCGGGCATCTGCCGCCGGGTCACCTTTGCCGTGCGCCGAGTGATAGGTCGGGTTTTCCATCCTGTCGAGAAAAGATCCCAGTCAGACGGGCCAAATGGGCCAAATGACGGAAGATGTCATCTAAACCTTGCCTTTGCGGTCAGATGCTGGTGACAATTCGTGGGGCGAAATGGCTGACAAGGCCGGGCAGGGCGGCGAAATCGCTGAAAATAAGTTTGGCCCCCAGGCTGTCAACCGGGGCCTTGCGGTAACCTTCGGTGAACAGCGCCAGTGCCACGCCCGCGCGTCGGGCGGTTTCGGCATCAACCTCACTGTCCCCGACAAAGAGCGCGGCCCCAGGTCCCATCGCCGAAAGCGCGGCCAGGAGCGGGGCCGGGTCGGGCTTGCGCTGGGGCAGGCTGTCGCCGCCGATCAGGACCGCCATGTGCTTGTCAAGCCCGAAATGGCGCAAGGCGGCGCGAGCAGGGCCGACGGGTTTGTTGGTGCAAAGGCCAAGACGGTGGCCTTGCGCGGCAAGGGCGTCCAAGGCTTGCAGAACACCGGAATAAAGGTGCGTCAGATCAAAGGCATCTTCGTACAAGCTGATGAACTGGGCCACGAGGTCACTGTGCAGTGGCCCGGCCGGATCGAGGCCCTGCGACTGCAAGAGCCGCGCCACCAGAACACCTACGCCATTGCCGATGAAGCCTTTGACAACTGGAAAAGGAAAGGGCTGCAAGCCGTTGGCTGTGAACACTTTATTGGCCGCAGCGTGAATGTCCGGCGCGGAATCGATCAGCGTGCCGTCGAGGTCGAAGATGATGTTGAGGCGCCGGGTCTGGTCAGCCACGGGCGGCCTCGGCCGCGGCGCGGATCGCACGGATGTTGGCGCCATAAGCCGCAGGATCGGCCACCGATCCGCCCTTGAACACCGCCGAGCCTGCGACAAGCGCATCGGCCCCGGCCTTGGCGACCAGGGGTGCCGTGGCGACGGTGACCCCGCCATCCACCTCGATATGCACCGGGCGATCCCCGATCATCTGGCGCAATCTGGCAATCTTGGGCAGTTGGCTTTCAATGAAAACCTGACCGCCAAAGCCTGGGTTGACCGTCATCACGCAGACCAGATCCACCATGTCCAGCAGGTCTGCCACCGCTTCGACCGAGGTGCCGGGGTTTAGCGCCACACCAGCCTTTTTCCCAAGCGCGCGAATGGCTTGCAACGTGCGGTGAATGTGGGGGCCAGCCTCGACATGCGCGGTGATGATGTCAGCACCCGCCTTGGCGAAAGCCTCAAGATAGGGGTCCACCGGCGCGATCATCAGATGCACGTCCATCACGCCCTTGATATGTGGACGCAAGGCCGCGCACATCGCCGGGCCGAAGGTCAAGTTCGGCACGAAATGGCCGTCCATCACATCGACATGCACCCAGTCTGCACCCTCAGCCTCAATCGCGCGGCATTCGGCACCGAAGTTGGCAAAGTCGGCAGCCAGGATAGAGGGGGCGATCTTGATCGAACGGTTGAAGGGCAAAGCGGCATCCTTTCGCGGTCAGTGCCTCCATATCGTGGCGGCACTGGCCTTTCCAGCGCCACTTATATGACATAATACTGATTATGCGTTATTCAGATGTAGCCAGGTGGATTCACACACGAAGTGCAAATTCTGCGATGAAGCAGGAGCTTGCATGGAGGATGTGGCGATGGGTGCGCAGTATGTTCACCTCGATCTAGAAGAGCGCCGTCAGGTTGCGCGATG
>JAAUPC010000188.1 GCA_012036325.1 Paracoccaceae bacterium | reverse complement strand
AGCCCGCCCCAGGACCAGCGCCCCGCCAGCGCCCAATATCACGCCGCGCGTCCCGCGCCCCAAGCCTGCCCATGCCGACATTCGCACCCTCCCCCCGGCACGGCGTGCCGCACCGCTTTTCCAGCGCGCTATGCCGCGCCGCTTTCCTTGTCGTCAGGAATCTTTATATCTCGGCCCAAAGCAACCGTTTTCAGGGCTGACATGGCATTGCGTTCCCTCTGCGTCTTTTGCGGCTCGCGTTCCGGGGTGCGTCCGGCCTATACGGCAGGGGCCCGGGCGCTTGGCATGGCCATTGCGCGCAACGGTTGGCGGCTGGTCTACGGGGCAGGCGATGTCGGCCTGATGGGCGAGACGGCGCGCGCCGCCATCGAAGCCGGGGCAAGCACCCTTGGCGTGATCCCGACGCATCTTCTGGGCCGCGAACAAGGCAAGCGCGATCTGACGACCCTGATCGTCACCGAGGACATGCATGAGCGGAAAAAGGTGATGTTCATGAACTCGGATGCGGTGGTGGTGCTGCCGGGCGGTGCCGGGTCGCTGGACGAATTCTTTGAAGTTCTGACCTGGGCGCAGATCGGGTTGCATGGCAAACCGATCTTCCTTCTGGACGTTGACGGCTACTGGCAACCGCTGCTGGCGCTGATTGACCATATTGTCGCCGAAGGCTTCGCCGCGCCGTCGCTGCAAGGCCTGTTCACGACTGTGCCGGACGTAGAGGCCCTGGAGGCCGCCTTGCAGGACGGGTCGGGGTGGTCGGTCCGCGCACCGCACCCGCGCTGAGCCCACGAGCCCCATGACCGCAGCCCCGATGATCGCCTTCGTCACCATGGTCCGCGATGACCATGTCTTCCTGCGGCTGTGGGTGGACTACTACGCCCGCCACGTGCCCCGGCAGCATCTCTTCATCCTGCTGGACGGGTTTGACCAGACCCCACCCGCTTTCGCCGCCGGCTGCCAGATCCTCACCCTGCCCCGCAGCGAGCCTGGCCCCGGCTGGGACATGCGACGCTGGAAGATGCTGGCCGATTTCAACGCCACGCTTCTTGGCCGGTTTGATGTGGTGGTCTTGAACGATGTGGATGAGATCATCGTTGCGGACCCCGCCAGCGGCATACCTTTGCTAGACGCCTTGGCCCGCGCGGTTGAGGTGGGCGTCATCAACCCTTTTGCGGTTGAAGTGGTGCATCGTTTCGACCTTTGCCCGGACGATATCGATCCGCGCCAGCCAATCCTGTGGCAACGCCCGCATGTGCGGATCAACGAGGTCTATGCCAAGCCCTGCATCACATCGGTGCGCCTGGACTGGAACCTTGGCGGCCATTTGTCCGATTTTCCGACACTGAACCTGGACCCGGCGCTTTACCTCTTTCATCTGCGCTACATGGATCGGGCCATGCTGCTGAACCGGCAGGCCAGCCGCTATGCCATTGCCCAGGCCGCCGGGGAAGGCGACCCCGTGGTTGCAGGCATCGGCTGGACCAAATCGGTGGAGCAGATCGAGGGGTTCCTGCAATCGCTTCAGGCCCAGGGTCCGCCCGAAGACAACGACTTTCGCTTTGACCAGAAGCGGCGGCGCATTCGCGAAGGTTGGCGCCTGCACGAAGCCACCGGCCACTGGATGAAAGGCAGGATATTCAACCGCCGCCGCACCTACCTTGTCCCCGAGCGTTTTCGGGATCTGATCTGAGACTGGACCCGAACACCGCCCCCATTGACCAAAAACCGAAGGCCTGCGCTGGATGCGACTGCCGGAACCGACCATCGCCTTTGTCACCATGGTCCGCGATGACCATGTCTTCCTGCGCCTATGGGTCGAGTATTATGCCCGGCATGTGCCACGGAGCCAGCTTTTCATCCTTCTGGACGGCTTCGACCAGACCCCTCCCGCTTTCACCGCCGGCTGCCAGATCATCACCCTGCCCCGCAGCACCCCTGGCCCTGGCTGGGACATGAAGCGCTGGAGGATGCTGGCTGACTTCCACTCTACCCTCCTTGGTCGGTTCGACGTGGTCGTCCTGAACGATGTGGATGAGATCATCGTGCCAGACCCCGACAGCGGCATTAGCCTTGTCGACGCCATCGGCCGCGCGAGGGAAGTCGGCGTGATCAGCCCCTTCGCGGTCGAGGTGGTGCACCGCTTTGACCTTTGCCCCGCCCCGATTGACATGTCGCGGCCGATCCTGCGGCAACGCCCGCATGTGCGCGTGCATTCGTCCTATGCCAAACCTTGTATTTCCGCGGTGCCGCTGCGCTGGTCGCTTGGCGGCCATCATTCGGACTTTCCGAAACTTCACCTGGATCCATCGCTCTACCTGTTTCACCTGCGCTTTCTTGATCGTGGCATGTTGCTGGCGCGCCAGGCTTTGAGACACGCGATCATGCAAGAGGATAAGGCCGGGACAGCTGCGATCGCCGGAAATGGCTGGGCCATATCCTCGGGTGACATCGACGGTTTCTTGGTGGCGCTGCAGGCTGAAGGCCCGCCGCAAGACCGAGATTTCAACTTCGATTGGCAGCGCAAGCGCATCACAGGCAGCTGGCAGCACGATCAAGCGCTGGCGATCTGGCGGCATGGCAAGGTCAAGAACCTGCGCACCTACGTGGTCCCCGACCGGTTTCTCGACCTGATCTGACCGGAAAGCCCGCTGCGCGCCAAGGCTGCAAAACAAACAGGCCCGCCAGCAGTTCTGCCGACGGGCCCGGATTGCGACACGCTGCCCGATTACATCCGGGCGGCGACGGCTTCCCAGTTCACCAGCTTTTCCAGGAAGTTGGTCAGATAGGCCGGGCGCTTGTTGCGAAAGTCGATGTAGTAGCTGTGCTCCCAAACGTCGCAGCCCAGAAGGGCGGTTTGCCCGAAGCAAAGCGGGTTTACGCCGTTTTCGGTCTTCGTGACCTTCAGCGCGCCGTCCTTGTCCTTGACCAGCCAGGCCCAGCCCGACCCGAACTGCCCGGCACCGGCGGCGGCGAAATCGTCCTTGAACTTCTGGACCGAGCCGAAAGCGTCAACCAGCGCCTTTTCCAGCGCGCCGGGCATTTTCTTGGCCTCACCCGGGCCCATCACTTCCCAGAACAGGTTGTGGTTCCAGTGCTGGCTCGCGTTGTTGAAGATGCCGTTCTGCGCCACGGCCCCGGCCTGGTAAGTGCCCTTGACGATATCGTCGAGGGACTTGCTTTCCCACTCGGTGCCGGCAATCAGCTTGTTGCCGTTGTCGACATAGGCCTTGTGGTGCAGGTCGTGGTGATACTCCAGCGTCTCTTTCGACATGCCAAGGGCGGCCAATGCGTCATGCGCATAGGGCAGATCGGGAAGGGTGAAAGCCATGGGTGTCGCTCCTGTTCGATGAAATTAGTCAGGAATGAATAAGGGCGCATCCGGCGCGAAGGTCAAGGCTTGACGCCGCTTTCCTTGCCACCCGTTTACACCAAAGCTGACCTTGGGCACTGGCCGTCGTCCAGACCCAAGGGCTTAGATCGACTTGCAGGTGCCTCGTGCTTCAAAACTATTGTCATAGCCGCCTGGGGTGGCGCGGATCGTGACCTGTTTTGTGTCCCTGAAGTAGACGGCGCGGAACCGCATCTTGGTCTGCTGGCCGGTTCTGTTCGTGATCTGCACCGACCAGGAAAGGACCAGTTTCTTCTTGGTGTCTTCTGAAACTTTCGCTTCGATGGGGGCGTCGTGGACATACATGATCAACCCGTCCGAGGCCAAAGCCTTGCCGGTGCTTTCATCATGTTGAAGGACATAGGTTTCCGTAACGTAGCCGCCGCCGGAATTGGTCTGCGGCAAGCTACATTCAAGGACCAGAGCCTGAGCTGCGGCGGGCAGAACACTGAAAAACAACGCAAACAAACCAAAACGCATGATTGGGGATTCCTGTCCTTGGAGGCTACGCCAAGGCTGGTTGAGCATCTGGATTCTGTCAATTGCCGTTGCAAAAGAAAGTCGACCGCGTCGATCTGACGCGGTCGATGGGGGCGTCAGATCTCAGACCCCGGCTGCGCCGAATGGGACAGAAGGCCCATCACATAGCTTGCGACCGATCGGAAGCAGACAAGGGTAAAGCCACCGTCCTGCTGCCAGAAGGCGACGGCAACCTGTGCTGCGCGGGTGCGGCGGAGTTCGCCGGGGAGAAGACCGTCGATGTCGGCAGGCACAAGTTTGCGCAGGACGTCGGTCGCCTTGGGGCCGTCGATCCGGAAGACGGCGCGGGCGTCGGAGACGTCGACGGCCAGATAATGCTGGCCTTGCAAGGACTTGGCTAAGGCGGACAGGGTTTGCGCCACGTCTGCATAAGGCAGGACGAGGAGGTATTCGTCAGGGCTCATCCAGGCGCAGGCGCGGTCTGCGTTAACCTCGATCCGTCTTAGGGCGGGAAGTTTGGTGCCAACCGCCGCCTTGACTGCCTTGTCCAGCGATTTCAGGCCCTTGGCGCGCAAGGTTATCATGCCGACAGGCCCGATTTCACTAATCTCGGCAAAGCCGTCAAAGCGGGCGCCCTGCAGGGCGGAGACAGGGTCAGACATTCTGCTTCTCCCCTTCCTTGTCGTAGAAGACCGGGTCACAGACCCGCGCCTTGACGAGGCCACCGGCGACTGTGTTGAACTCTACCACCTCACCCATCCGGCCAGGCCCTTGATACAAAAGGCCCATTGCGATGCCGCGCTTCAAAGTGGGCGAGTGGTAGGTCGAGGTGACGCGCCCTTGCGTGTTGCGCTGGCCGTTGGCGTTCACACCATCGGCCACCACATAGGCGCCGTCCGGAATGACCGATCCGTCAAGGGTTTCGAACCCCACCAGTTTCCAGCGGTTCGGGTTGGCAAGGTAACTTCTTTCCTGCCCGCGTTTACCAAGAAAGTCGGTTTTCTTCTTTGAGATCGCCCAATCCAGCCCAGATCCTGCGGGATCACGGTGCCATCGGTTTCATCGCCGATCATGATGAAGCCCTTTTCAGCCCGCATCACATGCAGCGCCTCGGTCCCGTAAGGCATTGCGCCCAAAGCCTTTCCTGCCTCCATACAAGCCGCCCAGAAGGTGGCGCCATGGCTGGCGGGGACGGCGATTTCGTAAGACAGCTCACCCGAGAAGCTGATCCGGTAGGCCCGGACCGGGAAACCGGCCAAACTGCCGTCCGCCCATTGCATGAAGGGCAGCGCTTCCTTGGAAACATCCATGCCGCCAAGGACTTGCAGAAGTTTGCGGGCGTTCGGGCCTACCACGGCGACCTGAGCGTACTGTTCGGTAACGTTTGCGGTATAGACCTGCCAATCCCACCATTCGCACTGCAGCCAGTCTTCCATCCACGCGTGGATGCGGTCGGCACCACCAGATGTAGTGTGGCAAAGCCAGGTATCCTCATCGATCCGGGCGACGACGCCGTCATCGGACAGGAAGCCCTGTTCGTTGCACATCAGGCCATAGCGGCATTTTCCTACGGGTAGCGTGCTCATCACGCCGGTATACATCATGTCGAGGAATTTGCCCGCATCCGGCCCTTTGACGATGATCTTGCCGAGGGTGGAGGCGTCCAGCAGACCAAGGGCCGACCGGGTGTTCAGAACCTCACGATGGACGGCTTGTTCATGGGTTTCCCCGGCCCGGGGGAAGCAGTAGGGGCGGCGCCAGAGGCCGACGGGTTCAAAGTAAGCACCTGATTTTTCATGGCTTTCGTGCATCGGCGTGCGGCGGAGGGGCTGGAAGATTTCGCCCCGCGCTTCACCCGCAAGGGTGCCGAGGGTCACCGGCATGTAGGGCGGGCGGAAGGTTGTGGTGCCGACTTGCGGAATCTCTTCACCCAAAGCCTCAGCAAGGACAGCGAGACCGTTGATGTTGCTGAGTTTTCCCTGATCGGTTGCCATGCCCAACGTCGTGTAGCGCTTGGTGTGTTCGACCGACTGGAACCCTTCGCGCGCGGCAAGCTGCACGTCGGACACCTTGACGTCGTTCTGGTAGTCCAACCACATCTTGTTGCGCAGCGCGATGGGCGCGCCCTGCGGCATGACCCAGACCGGGGGGATTCGACGGCAGTCTTGACCACCTTTTTCACGTCTTCCTTGCGTCTTCCTTTCGTCTCTACGCGCGTAGAGACGCCAGTTGCGCAACACCCGCCAGAATGGCGTCAAGATCGAGGAGGCCCGCCGCAGCGCCGACGACCGTGACCATCGCGCCCCCGTCATGGTTTAAGGGCGGGCGGGCCGGGTCGGGGGTGAAGGCGGAAATGGTTTCATCCCAAGTCAGCTTGCCGCCACAGTGGCTCCACAAGTGCACCACGGGCGACCAGCCGCCCGACATGGCGACGGCGTCACAAGCGATCTGCGTATGATCGGTGAGCTCGACGCCGGTGATGCCGGGGTCGCGGCCATTGAGGAGCACGCTGGTCGGATCGCCGGGGGATCGGCGAGTTCGTCATCGGATCGGTGCCGGACTGGGTCTTCGGGAAGGCGATGACCTCGCGGATGTTCTCCTCGCCGCAGAGAATGGCCACGAGGCGGTCGATGCCGAACGCGAAGCCACCGTGCGGCGGAGCGCCATAGCGGAACGGGTTGAGGAAGAAGCCGAACTTCTTCTGCGCTTCCTCGTCGCTGATGCCGAGGATGGTGAAGATGCGTGCCTGCAGCTCGTGCTCGTGGATGCGGATAGAGACAATTGTGAGGAGCTCAAGCAACGTCTCGTTGACCTCTCGAAGCATATCGACCCCTGCCCTAACGTCCTGTTTCGGATCGCCGTCGAGGAAGTCGAAGGTTGGCAGGTCGCGGCGGTCGGCCCAGCGGACTTCGCCGGTACATTTTGCAGTTCCACTTTCTGGTCGGCGATCAGACCGGCTATGCCGTGGCATGGCGCCCGGCCACGGGCTGGAGCCGGATCGGCAATTCGAACGGCTCCTTTCCAAACGGCATCGCGGCCGACCGCCACGGCAACGTTATCTATATGGCGTCGACCTACAGCAG
>JAAUPC010000187.1 GCA_012036325.1 Paracoccaceae bacterium | reverse complement strand
AACGTGCCTTCTGACATCCCGTGCTTGCGGCAGAGATCGGCGCACTTCGCGCCAGCCTCATGCTCCTGCAAGATCCCGATGATCTGCTCTTCGCTTCGTATCGTTCGCTTCATCGTCCGTCCCTTCCTTGGGGCGGACTCTAGTCGCAGATGGAGGAAAAAACCCGTGGCAGGTCAGCAACCAGGCAGGCCTCGATATCGGCTGCCTGGGCATGGGCCGAGACGCCGATGATCGGCAGCGCGACCAGGCCGGAGACCTGCCGCAGGCGCCGTGTTGCCTCGATACCCGAGATGCCGGGAAGGTTCACATCCATCAGCACCGCGTCGAAGCTGCCCTTCGATGCGAGGTCAAGCGCCGCCTCTCCCGTTTCGGCAATGACCGGGTGATGGCCCCGTCCGGTCAGAAACCCCTTTGCCACCGCCTGATTGACCGGATGGTCCTCGACCACCAGCACGGTTAACGGCCGCAGGACGTCCATTGGCAGTTGGTCTTGCACCGGTCGGGCGATGCCGTGGCCGAAGGGGATCTCCAAAGTGAAGGTCGCCCCCTCCCCTCGCCGGCTTGCCACGGTCAGTTCTCCCCCCATCAGATCGGCAAGGCGGCGGCTGATCGTCAGCCCCAGTCCCGTTCCGCCATGCGTGCGCGCCGTCTGCTGATCTTCCTGCTGGAAGGCGTCGAAGATTCGCTCCAGCGCATCAGGGCAATTCCGCGGCCGGTATCGCTGACCGTGAACCGCAACCGCAGCGGGTCGGCATCCTCCGGCCCTTGCACATCCACCGCGATGCACACCTCGCCCCTGTCGGTGAACTTCACCGCGTTGGACACCAAGTTGAACAGGATCTGCCGCAGCTTTCCCATGTCGCCGCGCAGCGTCGGCAGGGGCACATCGGGCAACTTTGTCATCAGCTGCAGGCCCTTTTCCTCAGCCATCGGCGCCATCAGAAGCGCGATGTCCCCCAAGGCCTCGGTTAGGTCGAAATCGACCGTCTCACCGGCAGTCTGACCCTGGTCCAGCTTGGAATAGTCGAGAATGCTGTTCAAAAGGCCCATCAGACCCTTGCCAGAGGCGAGCGCCGCACCAAGCCCTGCTACCTGCTCAGGCGTCAGCCCGCCCCGAGGCAGGTTGCGCAACATGCCCAGGACACCATTCATCGGGGTCCGGATTTCGTGGCTCATCATCGCCAGGAACTCTGACTTCGCGCGGTCCGCCGACTCGGCCCGGTCGCGCGCCGCGTCATGCGCTGCCACCTCGCCGCGCAGGGCCTCGGTTTGTTCGTCCACCAGCCCCTGCAATTCACTGCGGTGGCGCCGCAACTCCTCCAGGTGCCTTTCGCGTTCAGCCGCCAGCTCTCGGTTGGCAATGGCCTGCTGACGGAAGACTTCGACCGCGCCCTCCATCCTTGCGATTTCGTCGGTCCCCGTCGGTGTGATCTGGTCGCCAAGGGCACCTTCGGCCAAGTCGGTCATCCGCAAGGACAAAAGGTCTAACCGCCGGATCAGGTTGCCCCGAACATAGAACCACAGCACGGCCAGCGACATCCCCAAAGCCACCAGCGCTGAAAAGGCATATAGCCGCTGCGTCGCAAGGATCGCCTCTTCGGCCGACCGCCCGGCCGTCACCGCGTTCGCCTCGATCCGGTCAGCCAGGGCTGAAGCCGCAGCCTCCAGCGACAGCGCCGCGCGCCGCAATTCGGTTTCCGCCAGCGCGATTCGCTCGGTGACGTCCAGGACTTGGCCGGCTGTCTCGAAGATCGCATCAGTCTCTGGCGGAGGCGAGGGTGCTGCCCCAATCACCCGCAAGAGAACGCGCACCCGATCCGCTCGGCGCGGATCCTGCACGGAATCAAGCCGCCGCGAGATCACCTTGGCCCGCGCCGCCAACTCAACGCGCAGCATCTCAAGGTCCGCCTGCGACTGCACCCCCGCAACGCGGTTCAGCAAGAGCCCCACCTCGGACGCATGCGAGCGCAGTCCGAACATAAGGCCCATCTGGAACAGATCGACCTCGATCAGCTTGTCCAGCGTGGCAAGCCGGGTTTCGGGATCGGCAGTGTCGGTGCCGTCCATGCCGTAGAGGCTTGAGATGACCGCAGTGGTCCCCATCTCGGCATTGGCCACCAGGGTATCGGCGATTTCGGTCAGTTCCGCTGCCGCCGCCAGACCTTCGCGCAATTGTGCCTCGCGCCGGGCAATCAGGTTGATCCGCTGCCGTACAAGGCGGTCGATGGCCGTCAGGGCTTGGCGAAGGACTTCCTCGGCGCGCAAGGCGTTGGCCAGCGCGTCATCCGGCATCCCCTCCTGCCGCTGCAGCCTTGCGCGCAACGCATCGGCCTGACCGAACAGGAACGCCGCCCGTTCGGCCCGTTGTGCCTCGTCGGCGACGGCCGCCAGTTCTGGCGCGACTGCGACCACCCGGCTGGTCTCCTCGGCCACGCCGCGCACTTCCGAAATCGCCGGGATCGCCTCGGTGACAACGCGGGACTGGTTCGCCGCCACACCTCTCAACTCGAACCAGCCAAGCACCCCGGTTGCTGCCGGAAAGCCCGCGATCAGCACGATGGCCAGTAGAAGCCGTCCGCCAAGACTCGACTTGGTGCCGAAGTTCCGCAAAGCTTGCCCCGGATGCCGCGTGATCTGCCACAGGCTATCACCTATTCCGCGAAAGGGGAGAGTGGATGCACAGGCTGCTTGGCATCGCGATTCTGGTCATCAGTCTTGGCGGCTCAGCCGGGGCCGAGACCTGGATCCTGGAAGCCCGCGGTGTCCCGTTCGACGATGCAAGCCCTGCCGTGCCGTTAAGCTATGCCGCGCTTGACGACGCGGCGCGGCCCTGGCGGTTCTGTGTCCTCTATCCGCATCTTAAGGACGCCTACTGGCTGTCGGTGAACTACGGCATGGTCGAGGAAGCCCGCCGCCTCGGCGTCGCCTTCGACGTGTTCGAGGCCGGGGGCTACCCCAACCTTTCGCGCCAGATCGAGCAGCTGAAAGGCTGCGCCAGCGAGGAATTCGACGCGGTGATCCTGGGCGCGGTGTCTTATTCCGGGCTGACTGCCGAAGTCGAACGGATCGCCCGCCTTAAGCCCGTGATCGCCGCTGTGAACGACATCGACGATAGCGGCATCACCGCCAAGGCCAGCGTCCCCTGGGTCGAAATGGGCGCCGCTGCGGGGCGTTTTCTGGCCGAGCGCCACCCGAGAGGCAGTGCGCCGGTCGACGTTGCCTGGTTTCCCGGTCCGCAGGGCGCAGGCTGGGTGACCTTCGTCGAGGCCGGGTTCCGCGCCGCCCTGGCCGACAGTTCGGCCCGCATCGTCGCGACCCGCTTTGGCGATACCGGAACCGAAGAGCAGGTCCTCCTGGTCGAGGACGTGCTCGAAACGATGCCCGACATCGACTACCTCGTCGGCAGCGGACCGACGTCCGAGGTCGCCGTTCCGATCCTGCGGGCACGGGGGCTTGAGGAGAAGATCGGCGTCGTCTCGACCTACCTCAGCCACGCGGTCTATCGCGGTGTCGTGCGCGGTTGGATCCTCGCCGCCCCAACCGACTCGCCAGTCCTGCAGGGCCGCCTGTCCATCGAGATGGCGGTTCGGGCATTGGAAGGCACCCTTGCCACCCGGCACGCCGGCCCACCTGTCTGGACCGTGACCCCAGACAGTGTAGGCATCCAGGTCACCCAAGGCACACTCGCCCCGGCAAGTTTCGTCCCGGTCTTCTCCATGGACGCCGTCGCTGACCCAAGTGTGGGACCTTGAGCGAGGAGCAGGTTCCGCTCGCAGACCACATCGCAGGATGAGGATCATTCCTGAATGCACGACTGAGCACAGCTTTACTTTCGACCCAGTGAGTGTCGGTTCTCCGCCCTTTGCCACCCTTCATTCTAACGGCAACCGCCGCCAACACCGCCATTGGCGATGGCGATGGCGATGGCGATTTGCCCTTCTGACTGAGCCCGAGGCACGCGGTGCTCCTGATCTGACGCGCCGCGCGACGGCATTTGGACCTCTTGGTGGCGCAGCTCATCCGCCATGGCAACCCGACGGACTGGCGCGCGCAGGCGCAACTCTTCCAAATCGCCTTACCCGGAGCCGACTCTGGTCTCGTCATCGGCCACGGCGTCTGCCTTGATCTTCAAGCTGCCGGGGTGGAATCCGCACCTTCTCAGTTCTTCCCATTACTTTCCCTGTTCGGCAGATTTTTTTCTCTGATACGCCGATTTAAGTCCTCGTTCCTGTCGAGCAGGGACTTGGCCCGTAACCCAAGGAAAACGCACGCCGCTTCCGGGTCGGAAATCACTGGAGACGCGTGTAGATTCCGGATTACTCTGTTAATTCCCTATTCTTTTGCGCGCGCAAACCGAACGAGGCGCGCGACCCAAAAAGACGCGGGGCGCGGTTGCAGGGCGAACTGGGTGCGGGGGGCGTCTTTCATGCAGGGAAACCCTCGTAACCTGCAGTTTCTTGGGGTGAATGCCCGCCAGGACGGAAAGAGAAGGCGTACCAAGGGGTTGGTGGCGGAAGCGGTGGGATTCGAACCCACGGTAGGGTTCCCCTACGCTCAGTTAGCAACCGAGTGCTTTCGGCCTCTCAGCCACGCTTCCGTCGGCTTTCATTTAGCCATCCCTGCGCAAGGGGGCAAGAGGGAAAGGCAAGCGCGCCGCCAGGAAAAGCCAGGTCAAGACCGCTGGCCCAGCCCGACCTGCGACCCGCCCGACCTGCGCCGCATCAGCCGCTGAAGAGGAAGTGCAGCACGTCGCCGTCCTTGACCTCATAGGTCTTGCCTTCGACGCGGAACTTGCCGGCCTCTTTCGCGCCCGCCTCACCCTTGCCGGCGATATAATCGTCATAGGCAACGGTTTCGGCGCGGATGAAGCCCTTCTCGAAATCGCCATGGATCACGCCTGCGGCTTGCGGGGCCAAGGTTCCGGCGGGGATCGTCCAGGCGCGGGCCTCTTTCGGGCCGACGGTGAAATAGGTCTGCAGGCCCAAAAGCGCGTAGCCCGCCTTGATCAGCCGGTCGAGGCCCGCCTCATGCAGACCCATTTCCTCAAGGAACATCGCGGCTTCGTCTTCGGCCAGCTGGGAAATTTCTTCCTCGATCCGGGCACTGATCACCACGACCGCCGCCCCTTGGGCCGCAGCCATTGCGGTCACGCGGTCGGACTGGCCGTTGCCGGACGCGGCCTTGGCCTCTTCGACGTTGCAGACAAAGAGGACGGGCTTGGCGGTCAAAAGCTGCAGCATGCGCCATTGCTTTTGATCCTCGGCCGCGACCTTCACCGTGCGGGCGGGGCGGCCTGCCTCCAACGCGGCAAGGGCTGCGCGCAAGAGGCGGTCTTGATCCTGCACCTCTTGATCGCCGCCGCGCAGCTTTTTCGCCAGCGAGGTCAGGCGGCGTTCGACCGATTCCAAGTCGGCCAGCATCAGTTCCGTCTCGATCGTCTCGGCATCGGCCACCGGGTCGATCCGGCCTTCGACATGGGTGATGTCGCCATCTTCAAAGCAACGCAGCACATGGGCGATGGCATCACATTCGCGGATATTGGCCAGGAATTGGTTGCCCAACCCCTCCCCCTTCGAGGCCCCGCGCACCAGACCCGCGATGTCGACAAAGGTCATCCGGGTGGGGATGATCTGCTTTGACCCTGCAATCGCCGCCAGCTTGTCAAGGCGCGCATCGGGCACCGCCACTTCGCCCACGTTGGGTTCGATCGTGCAGAACGGAAAGTTCGCCGCCTGCGCCGCCGCCGTACGGGTCAGCGCGTTGAAAAGCGTGGACTTGCCCACATTCGGCAGCCCGACAATGCCCATCTTGAAACCCATGGCCGACTTCTCCCGCCTGTCCGGGGCTGTCTCTACGGTGCAGACCTCGTTTGCGCAAGCGGCGACGCTGTCAGTCGCGCGTGTCTGACCGCTCACGCGACTGGAAGATCAAAAGCCAGGCCAAGAGGATGAACATCGGATGCGTCAGACCGCCCGAAAAGATCAGGGCCATCACCCAGATCGGGAAGACAAGGATGCCAAGAAACGGCCTGCCGGTCAGCAGGATCGACAAGGGTGGCAAGAGAAGGGCAAGGAAATAGTTCATAAGTGGAACATGGGCTTTCGGCAGCGCATTTCCAAGATCAGGGAGACGGCGCCCTGAACAAGGGTCACAGGCCTTCCCGCCCTGATGGGCGCGCCTGCACTCCCCATTGATTTCCCCCGTCGCCGCATGGCAGATGGAACCGGATTTGCCGGGGGACCCCATGACACGGATCGACACCACCTTTGCGCGGCTGCGGGCCGAGGGGAAGAGGGCCTTCGTCGCCTATATCATGGGCGGTGACCCGGATGAGGCGACCAGCCTTGCCGTGATGCAGGGCCTGCCCGCCGCGGGCGTCGATATCATCGAACTGGGCATGCCCTTCACCGACCCCATGGCCGATGGCCCGACAATCCAGGCCGCTGGCCAGCGCGCGCTGGAGGGGGGCATGACGCTGGACAAGGTGCTGAACATGGTCCGCAGCTTTCGCGCCGGGGACCAGACCACGCCCATCGTCCTCATGGGCTATTACAACCCGATCTATTCGCGCGGGGTTGACCGTTTCGTTGCCGAAGCCCGCGCCGCCGGGATCGACGGGCTGATCGTCGTCGACCTGCCACCGGAAGAGGATGATGAGCTGTGCCTGCCCGCCCAGAAGGCCGGCCTCAACTTCATCCGCCTTGCGACACCCACCACCGACGCCAAGCGCCTGCCGAAGGTGCTGCAGAACACCAGCGGGTTCGTCTACTATGTCTCGGTCACCGGGATCACCGGGGCTGCCGCCGCCGTCGCCACCGATGTCGCCCCCGAAGTGGCGCGGATCAAGCAGTCCACCGACCTGCCGGTGATTGTCGGCTTCGGCATCACCACGCCCGAGGCCGCGCAGGCCATCGCCAGCGTGGCCGACGGCTGCGTTGTGGGGTCAGCCATCGTCAAGGACATCGGCGCGG
>JAAUPC010000186.1 GCA_012036325.1 Paracoccaceae bacterium | reverse complement strand
CTGCACTTCGCGCGGCCCGTCGATCAATCACGGTTCTGGCCAGTGCCCGAGCAGTTTGCCGCCTCGCTTCTTCAGCGTGCTGAGCGAGCCGAAACCGCTGCGCTATACTCGCGTCTGCGTTCGCACACGTGGATAGACGAGAGGAGCCTCGCGCTCCACCCGCCAGATCGCAGCAACCCAGGCCACCGACAGCCCGAAGATCCCCGCCCCACGCACCGTCACATCGACCCTTGCCATTCGCCCGCCCCAGACCCATCAACAGGCGCAAAGGACTAGCGCCGATGCCCGCAGCAAACCACCCCGAACTGGACTGGCGCGACGACACCATCCCCGTCTCGCGCCGCTTCGATGATCCGTATTTCTCACTCGGCGGCGGCCTTGCCGAAACCCGCCACGTGTTCCTTGCCGGGAACCGCCTGCCCGCCCGCTTCCGCGACGGCTTCCAGATCGCCGAGCTTGGATTTGGCACCGGCCTCAACCTCCTCGCCACCGTTCTGGCCCATCAAGGCGACGACCACCTGCGTTTCACCAGCTTTGAGGCTTTCCCCCTGCCCGCAACAGACATCGCCCGCGCGCTGCAGGCCTTCCCCGAAACCGCGCCAGTGGCCGAGGGCTTCCTGACCCAATGGTCCAGTGGCGCCCGCACCCTGCATTTCCCGAACCTGACCGCCGAAATCCTCATCGGTGACGCCCGCGAAACGCTGCCCCACTGGCAAGGCCGCGCCGATGCCTGGTTCCTTGACGGCTTTTCCCCGGCGAAAAACCCCGAACTCTGGTCGCCTGACCTGATGGAGGAGGTCGCCCGCCACACCGCCCCCAGCGGCACCTTCGCCACTTACACAGCGGCGGGCCATGTCCGACAAAGCCTGGGCGCCGCGGGTTTCACCGTCACCCGCCAACCTGGCTTTGGCCGCAAACGGCACATGACGACCGGCCAGCTTTAGGTCGGCCAAAGCCCGCCCAGCATGTCGCGCAGCGCCTCCAGCGCCGGGGCGGCGTCCTCACACCCCGGCCCGATCTTCACGGCCACCGAGGTCGCAAACCCAAACGCCGCTGCCAGTTCCGGCCGCAAGGCCACCTCAAACCCCTTCGGCCCAAGTGTCACCCCCGCCACCGCATTCTCGGCACCAAAGGCTTCGTCGTTGACCTCAAACCAGACTGGCCCACCGCCAAGGGGCTGACGGAACAAGACATAGCCTTCGTCCTCTTCTTCCCCTTCGGCAAAGCCCACGAAGAGAAATCCCTCATCCTCGACCACCGACCCATAGGCCGCCTTCACCGTGATATCAGCCATGCCAGGTGCCCCTCAGGTCCACTTGGCCACCGGTGGCAGGCTCATTAGCACCGCATTGGCGTCATGGCCGGTTTCCAACCCGAACTTGGTGCCCCGGTCGTAGACAAGGTTATACTCGGCATAAAGGCCCCGGTGGATCAGCTGGGCTTCCTTGTCAGCCTCGGTCCAAGCCGTGCCATGGCGGCGTTCAGCCAAAGGCAGAAAAGCCGGAAGGAATGCCTCCCCCACGGCTTGGGTGAATGCGAAATCGGCCTCCCAATCACCGGTGTTCAGGTCATCATAGAAAATCCCTCCGACACCCCGTGCCCGGCCACGATGGGGGACGAAGAAGTATTCGTCGGCCCAGGCCTTGAAACGGCTGTAGTAATCCGGCCCATGGGCATCACAGGCGCCCCGCATTTTCGCATGAAAATGCGTGGTGTCCTCAGGGTATTCCAGCGCCGGGTTCAGGTCTGACCCGCCCCCGAACCAGGCCGCCCCCGGGGTCCAGAACATCCGCGTGTTCATGTGCACCGCTGGCGCATGCGGGTTCTGCATATGGGCGACCAAGGAAATCCCACTGGCCCAGAACCGCGGGTCTTCCGCCATACCCGGCACGCCCCGCGCCGCCATCGCCTTTTGCGCGCGTTCGCCCAGAACGCCATGCACTTCCGACCAGTTGACCCCAACCTTTTCGAATACCCCACCGCCGCGCATCACGCTCATCAGCCCGCCGCCACCATCGGCGCGGGTGGTGGGCGTCACCTCGAACCGGCCAGGGGTGCCTGTGCTGTACTGGTCCTCCAGACCCTCGAAGGCAGCGACGATCCGGTCGCGCAAGGTATGGAACCACTCAGCCGCGCGCGCCTTGCGACTGTCAAAGGGATCGGTCATCCTGTTGTCTCCATCTTCTGACAGCGCCGGTCTTCAAGCGCATGCCTAGCACCCCTTGCCGCCGCTTTCCAAGACCTTGAGGGAGCACCAGATGAAACGCCTTGCCCTTGTTGCCTTCACCCTTCTGGTCGCCTGCGGCACCCCGCAGGAACAATGCATCAACCGCAACACCCGTGACTTGCGGGTGGTTGACCGGCTGATTGAGGAAACCCAAGGCAACCTTGACCGCGGCTATGCGCTTGAAACCGTGACGCGGTATGAGGAGTATTGGGCCACCTGCCAGGACCCGGTGGTCGTGGATGGCCAGACCGTCTATCAGCCCCGCCTCTGCCTGAAGGAACGCAGCTACACCGAAGAGCGTCCCAAGGCGATCAACCTCGCCGATGAGGCGCAAAAGCTGGAGGGGCTGCGCGCCAAACGCAAGGACCTCGCGCGTCAGGCTGAAGCGGTCATCGCCCAGTGCAAGGTTGAATATCCCGAGTAATCAATGCGCAGGCGCAGGCACCGCATCCAGAATGCTGCGCCCGCCGTCCACCGCGATCACCTGCCCCGTGATGAAGCTGGACGCGTCCGAGGCCAGGAATTGCACCGTCTCGGCAAGTTCCGCCGGGGCGGCGATGCGCTTCAGGGGCGTCGCTTCGGCAATCTCGTCCCGGTAAGCGGGGTTTTCCTTCAAGGCGGCCTGCAAACTTGCGCTCATCACCGACCCAAAGGCCACCGCATTGACGCGGATGCCCTTGGACGCCAGCCCCACCGCCAGGGACCGCGTCATCTGGTCCATCGCCGCCGCCGCCATTGAATAGCCCAAGAGCTCTGGCCGCGTCGTCTGCGCGGTGATGGAAGAGATGTTGATGATCGTCCCGACCATGGTGCCCGGTTCCACCTCAGTCCGGGCGGCGTGCTGAATCATCCGCTTGGCCGTGATCTGCGACATGCGCAAAGCGGTCAGCACGTTCTGCCGCCACAGGTCCTCCACCCCGTCGCCCTCAGGTGACAGGATGTCAGAGACCACCATCTTGCGGTTGGCGTTCACCAGAATATCCACCCGGTCAAAGGCATCAATCGTGGCGCTCAACAGGTTGGCGATGGTCAGCTTTTCGGTCAGGTCCCCGGCGAACATGCGGATCGGCCCTTCGGCGCGGGCCTCTTCGCCCACCTCATCTTCCAGCCGCTCTTCGTCGATGTCTGCGAACATGACATTCGCGCCCTTGTCCACAAGGTGCCGCGCGATGGCCAGGCCGATGCCCGCCGCAGCACCTGTGACAATGGCCGTCTTGCCGGATACGGAATAGGACATGGGCAAAGGCTCCGGTCAGGGTTTCGCCCGGATGGGCTTGATGGCGTGGATCACGCGAAAGGCCCCGTCTCCGGCAACCTCACGATGCTCAAGAAACGCGGCGGTCAGCGCGGCATCATAGGGCAGGTGCCGGTTCGCAACCAGCCACAGCGCCCCGCTCGGCGCCAGCATCCGCCGGGCCGCCTGAATGAAGGCAGCCCCAAGGGCAGGGTCCGCGTCGCGGCCATGGTGGAAGGGCGGGTTCATCACCACCGCATCAAGCTGGGTGTCGGGGCGGAAGGTCGTGGCATCGGCCCAGTGAAACCGCGCGCGCTCATCCGTGATGTTGACGCGCGCGGATGTCAGAGCATCCGCCTCAGCCTCCACCAGATCCAGCCGCTTGACGCCGGGATGGCCCAGGATCGCGCGGGCAAGGTATCCCCACCCGGCCCCCAGATCAGCCACCTTGCCGCCGAACTTCGCGGGCAGGGCCTTTGCCAGCAGAACCGACCCCCGGTCAGGCCCATCGGCAGAGAATACGCCCGGCAGGGTCTGGAACACGCCCTCAATCTGGCGCGGCACTGCCGCCCAATCCGAAAAGTCCGGCCCAGCCTTGAAACTCGCCAGCTTGCCATGCGCCTTTGACAGGCTTTCCGACAGATCCACCCGCCCGCGCAAATCCTTCAGGGCGGTGTCGATCCCGTCGGTCTTCTGCCCGTCAACGACGACCAGACTACCGGGGGGCCACCTCAGCCGCCGCCTGCGCGATCAGCGCGCGCGCGGCCTCTCGCGCCCGGGGCAGGCAGACGATCCCCATCGCATAGGGCGGGGCGAGGGTGACGGAATAGACCCGCGCGAAATGGTCATGATCCGGCTTGAACCCGGTCACCACCACCACCCTGTCCTGCGGCAGCGCCGAAAGATCATCCCCGATCCGCGGACGATAGACCGCAATCCCCCCCGCAGCCGGAACGGTCAACGCGCCGGTCTCCAGCGCCAATGTCAATCGAGCGGACCGCATGGGCAGGGGCCTCAGCCCCCGATGGCCCTTGGCATTGGGGCCCTTGGACTTGGGGCCCTTGGACTTGGGGCCCTTGGACTTGGGGCCGTTGGGGTGGCGATGGAACCGGTCACTCTTTTTCCATCGTGCATTGCAGCGGGTGCTGGTGGCGGCGCGCGAAATCCATCACCTGCGCCACTTTGGTCTCGGCCACCTCGAACGAAAACACCCCCACGACCGCAAGGCCCTTCTTGTGGACCGTCAGCATGATGTCGAACGCCTGCGCATGGTTCAGCCCGAAGAACCGCTCCAGCACATGGACGACAAACTCCATCGGGGTATAGTCGTCGTTCAAAAGCATTACCTTGTACAAAGGCGGACGCTCGGTCTTGGCCTTGGTCTTGGTCAGAATCGACGTGTCCTGGCCCGGGCCATCAGTCTTGTCAGACATGGTCAGCAGGCGTGACGACACGAAGGTTAGCTCCAATTGGATTCGGGGGTTGCACCGGATGATGGAAATATAGCCTTTTCTGGGCTGGCGAAAAGGGGCGGCGTTCAGGACGACGCAAAAGGACAGGACATGCTGACAACCATTGGCTTTGATGCCGACGATACGCTTTGGCAGAACGAGACCTTTTTCCGCCTGACGCAGGACCGTTTCACCAAAGCCCTGGCCGATCACGCCGACCCCACCCATCTGGCCCAAAGGCTTGAGGCCGCCGAACGCCGCAACCTCGACCACTACGGTTTTGGCGTGAAGGGCTTTACCCTGTCGATGATCGAAACCGCGATTGAGGTGACCGAAGGCCGCGTTCCCACCGCCGTCATCGCCGACCTGATCGCCGCGGGCCGTGAGATGCTGGAGCATCCAATCCACCTTCTGCCCCACGCCCGCGCCACCATCACCGCACTCGCCGCCGATTACCGCGTGCTTCTGATCACGAAGGGCGACCTTCTGGATCAGGAACGCAAGCTGGCCCAATCCGGCCTGGGTGACCTCTTCCACGGGGTCGAGATTGTCAGCCACAAGACCGAGGCCGCCTACCGCACGATCTTCGCCCGCCACGGCACCGGCGCGGATCAGGCGATGATGGTCGGCAACTCGATGAAATCAGACGTGATCCCCGCGCTGGCAGCCGGGTCCTGGGGCGTGCATGTCCCCCATGAGGTGACCTGGGCGCTGGAAGCCGCCGATCCCCCGGCAGAGAACCCCCGCTTTCACGCCCTGGAAACCCTGGGCGGCCTGCCGGAGCTTGTGGCCAGCCTTCAGCCCAACCGCAACAGATAGGGGCTACACCCCTGCCCCCCGCAAGATGTGGCCAATGCCCCAAGGCCAACTGCGGCAGCATTGCAACTGGATGAACAACGCCCGCAAAGTCATTGGATTTTTTGGGTTTTAGGATTCATTCCTCTGTGTTAGCTTTCGTCCCGAGGCAGAACTCGGCACCGGAAATTCGGGCCGCACAGGCAAAGGGACAGGCGACGTGGCATCGCTTCTCGGGCGGATTCTTCGTTCAATTCTGGTATTGGTCGTGGCGTTTACCGTTTTGGTGACCGCCCCGCTGCAAGCGGCACCCTTCGCCGCCATCGTCATTGATGCCCGCACGGGCGAAGTGCTTTACGAACAGAACGCGGACGCGCGGCTTCACCCTGCGTCCTTGACCAAGATGATGACCCTCTACATCGCGTTTCAGGAAATTGAGGCGGGCCGCCTGTCGCTGGACACGCGGGTGACGGTGTCGAAATACGCTGCCTCCCAGCCGCCATCGCGCCTGGGGCTGAAGCCGGGGCAAAAGATCGCGCTTCGCTATCTGATCCGCGCCGCCGCCGTGAAATCGGCCAACGATGCCGCCGCCGCCATCGGCGACCATATCAGCGGCGATCGTGAGGCTTTTGCCAAACGCATGACCCGCACCGCGAAAGAGCTTGGGATGACCGGCACCACCTTCCGCAACGCGCATGGCCTCACCGCCGATGGCCACCTGTCCACCGCGCGCGACATGAACACGCTTGGCCGCCATCTGTTTTACGATTTTCCCCAATACTACAACATCTTCTCGCGCCGCACCGCTGATGCCGGCGTGGCGCAGGTGACCAACACCAACTCGCGCTTTCTGGACGGGTATGAAGGCGCGGACGGGATCAAGACCGGCTACACCTCGGCGGCAGGCTTCAATCTGACGGCCTCCGCCGTGCGCGGCAAGAAGCGGATCATTGCGACCGTGTTCGGCGGCACCTCGACCGCGAACCGCAACGCGAAGATGAAGGAACTGATGGACCTTGGCTTTGGTGCGGCGAAAAACCGCGTCAAGGAACAGCCGCCGCGTGCCCCCGGCATCCCGGCTGAGGATGCGCTGATTGCCTCGCTGCCCACCCATGCAATCGATGACCTTGATGCCGAAGGCGGCGCCGGAAAGACGGTCCGTGTGTCCGGTGCCATGACCAAGTCGCTGCGCCCCAAGGCCCGGCCAACGGTCGCCGAGGTGCCCGAAGCCGTGGCCGTCGCCATGGCAGACGGCATCGCCGACGCCCTGGCCGAA
>JAAUPC010000185.1 GCA_012036325.1 Paracoccaceae bacterium | reverse complement strand
AGCTCCCCGGGCCGTCTCGACAGCCAGTGTTCGCGCCGTTGCGGGATCGATACCCAGCTTTATCGCGGTTTCTATCATTACGTCGATCAGCAGGTAGAAATACGCCGGACCGGTGCCGGATACGGCCGTGACCGCATCCATCCTCGATTCGCTGTCCATCCACACGACTTCGCCGACAGCCGACATGATTTTCTCCGCCATGATGCGTCCGGCGGGATCCGTGCGGGCGTTGGCGTACAGCGCCGATATGCCCTGATCGATGAGCGCCGGTTGATTCGGCATGACGCGCACGACGCGAAGGCCGCCACCCAACCAGGCGTCGATGTCATCGATACGCGCTCCTGCGGCGATGGACATGATCAATGGTTTGCGCTGCTGGACAACTTCACGGAGGCCTTCGCAAACGGATCGCAGGATTTGCGGCTTGACGGCAAACAGCAGGGTCTGCGCGCCGCGGCAACCAGCGCGTTGTCTTCGCTGACCAGCGCTCCCGGCAACTCCTTCCTCAGCAATTCGCATTGCTCGGCCCTGGGTTCGGCAATCAACAGATTGGTCGCGTGCATGCCGCCACGCAGCAATCCACCGCCAATCGCACGCGCCATGTTGCCGCCACCGGTGGTGGTGCTGGCCGCGAGCTTCTTCTACCGGGAGGTGACCTACTCCCGCTCGGTCGTCCTCATCGCCTGGTCCTTCGAGGTCGTGCTCGTCCCGATCCTGCGTGCAGCACTCGGCCTCGTCGATGGCCTGCATCACCTGCTTCCGGATCTCGTTGTCCATGGGCACGTTCGAGTCTTCCACGAGACCGCCCGTATCGACCAGCCAGAAGTGCGCTCCGGCCCACTCGACGCGCCCGAAGTGCCGGTCACGCGTCGTACCCGCTTCCTCGCTGACGATGGCCGTGGCATTTCTGATCGTGTTTGGCCTCGGCTGGGGCTTCTTCGACTGCAACAACATGCCGATCCTCTGCCAGATCACGCGACCGGAACTGCGCGCGACGGGCTACGGCGTGATGAACATGGTCAGCATCAGTTGCGGCGGTCTGGCCGACTGGAGCTTCGGCGCGATGCTCGACCCGATCGCCGACAAGGCGATGGTGGTGATCGCGATCATGGTCATCACCGGCTACAACGGCATGAACCCCTGGCTGATCCTTCCCGCCACCGTCATCCTTTTCCGTGAGGTGTTCGTCGGCGGCCTGCGGGAATACCTTGGGTCCAAGGCCGGTCTCTTGAAGGTCACGAAGCTGGCGAAATGGAAAACCACCGCGCAAATGGTTGCGATTGCAGTGCTTTTCCTTGGGACGGGACTGGATTACCTGAACGTCCTTGCCCTTGAAGGCATGACCCCGGAACAGCACATCGCCGCCGTCCTTGCCGGTGAGGCCGAGGCGATCCGCACCTGCGGCAACCGCGACTGCGCGTCTTACGCGAACCTGGTCGGGATCGTGCTTCTGTGGCTGGCGGCCTTTTTGACCATCGTCACGGGGTGGGAGTATTTCTCGAAATCGCTCCCCTACTTAAGGGACGAGAAATGATCGACGTCCTATATTTCGCCTGGGTCCGGGAAAGGATTGGGCTGCCGCGAGAGCGTTTGGAAACCAGCGCGGTCACGGTGGCCGATCTGATCACCCAACTCCGCGCCCGGGAAGAACGCTACGCTGCCGCTTTCGCCGACCTTTCGGCGCTGCGGGTGGCGCTGGATCAAGAGCTGTCCAGCTTCGACGCCCCCCTTGCCGGGGTGCGTGAGGTGGCCTTCTTCCCGCCGATGACCGGGGGATGAAGGTCGCGGTTCAATCCGCCCCGTTCGACCTTGGGGCCGAGGTTGAGGCCTTCACCTCGGGGGCCGAGGGGGCCGGGGCGGTGGTGACCTTCACGGGGATCGTCCGGCCGGATGAGGGGCTGACGGCGATGGACATCGAGCACTACCCCGGCATGACCGAGAGGGCGATTTCTGGGATCGTGGAGGAAGCTGTCCGCCGCTGGTCGCTGGCCGACGCCCTGGTGATCCATCGCTACGGGTCCTTGAAACCGGGAGAGGCGATCATGATGGTCGCCACGGCCGCCCCGCACCGGGGCGATGCTTTCGCGGCGGCGGAGTTTCTGATGGACTACCTGAAATCCCGCGCGCCGTTCTGGAAGAAAGAAAGCCGGGATGGGGGCGAAACCTGGGTGGCGGCGAAGGATGCCGATGAAGAGGCGTTGAAACGTTGGTAGTGTCCACGGTGGACATTTTTCGAAAACTGTTTTAAATCAAAATGTTGTCTGCGGGCGTTTAGGATTTCTTAACCTTTGCAAACGCGCCTTGCCACGTCGGTTGCAGATCGCCCGGCTGCGCTTCGGCCAGAAACACCGCCCGGGCGATGGCGCGGGCAAGGCAGGCGGCGGCGGCGTGGCCGATCTGGAATGTGTCGGTTAGCGGGTCCTTCATCGCCCGCCCCCCGGTTGAGACGCTGAACACCAGATCGCCGTCCAAGGGCGTGTGCGAGGGCACCAGCGCCCGGGCCATTCCATCATGCGCGGCCACGGCCATGCGCTGCGCCTGTGCCTTCGTCAGCGCCGCATCGGTGGCGACGATGGCGATGGTCGTGCACTCTCCCATCCGTTTTCGCGGGATGGGGGCGTCATGCGGCAGTATCGGCGCGGGGCCGAGGCCGCCGAACTCATCCCCCTCTTCCCAGGGGGCGGCCCAGAACTGGCCTGTCTCGTCCACGGTGGCAGAGCCCAGCGCATTGACCGCCACCAACGCGCCCAGGGTGATGCCCGAAGGCAGGACGCAAGAGGCCGACCCGAGCCCGCCTTTCAACGTGCCGGTCATCGCACCGAACCCCGCCCCCGCCGTGCCAAGCGCAAAGTCCGTACCAGCGGCCACCAGCGCCGCGCGGCCAAGGGCGGGATAGGGGCTGTGATCCCAATGCTTGTCCCCGCCGTTCAAGAGGTCAAAGAGGATCGCCCCTGGCACGATGGGCACCCGCACCGGCCCAACGGCAAAGCCCCGCCCCATGTCACGAAGCCCCGCCATGATGCCGGTACCCGCATCAAGCCCGAAGGCCGACCCGCCCGAAAGGAAAAGGGCATCGACATGGTCGACCAGTTTGTCGGGGGCCAGCAGGTCCGTCTCCCGCGTGCCGGGCGCACCGCCCATCACATGCACGGCGGCGGTGAAGGGTTTTTCGGCGGTCAGAACCGTCACGCCCGAACGCAACCCGGGGTCCTGTGCATTGCCGACGCGCAGGCCGGGGACATCGGTGATGAGGTTCAGGGGGCCGGGGCGCATCAGATCTGGACCTTGGTCACCGCAGTGGCTGGATCGCCGGTGTTTGGCGTGCCAGCGGGTTCGATCAGCAGAAGGTGGGTTTCGACCACAGCGCGGGGGCGATGCTGCATGCCCTTCGGCACCACGAAAACCTCACCCGGGGTCAGGGTGACGGTGCCGTCGGGCAGGTCGATCATCAACTCACCCAACAGGACCATGAAGAAATCATCGGTGTCGGGGTGGTCGTGCCAGACGAACTCGCCCAGCACCTTCACGACCATCAGGTCATGGCCGTTGAAGGCACCGACGATCTTTGGGGACCAGTGAGCGCTGAACTGCGAAAGCTTTTCGGCCAGATTGATTGGTGTCATGGAAAAGCCTCCGGGCTGCGCGGGCGGAGGATAGCGCCGGATGCGATGGAAGCGCAAACGGTCGGAGGGGTGTTCGCTTTATGGGCGACTGGGCCTTCATGCCGCGAGGGGCGGTCGATTTCTTCAAAGAAATCGCACCGGAGCCTTTGAAGGCTCCGGCCCGGAATTTTCGAAAATTCCGGCTTGCGGCGTCAGAAGTCGAAAAGGTCGGACAAGAAGCTTTCGCGGCGCTTCTTCTTGTAGCCCTGCCGGTAGCCGTCATCGTCATCATCACGGCGACGCCGGTCATCTTCACGATAGGATTGCTGGGCACGCTGGGGTTCGGGCTGGTAAACCGGGGCCGCCTGTTGCCGGGGAGGGGCGGCGCTGATCGGTGCGGCCGGTGCAGACCGGGAGGGCGCGGTGCCATCGGCCTCGGCCAAGGCCCGTTCGATGATCTTGTCCAGCTCGCCCCGGTCCAGCCAGACACCGCGGCATTTCGGGCAATAATCGATCTCGATGCCGTAGCGTTCGGTCATCACCAGAGTTTCACCATCGACCGGGCAGCGCATCGCGTTCTCCATTCCTGTTGCCGGCTTAAGATGGGGTCGCAAAAGCGGGCCGCAAGGGTCGCAAAGCCGCTTGCGCGATTTGTTGCAAGCGCGCAAAAAGAGGCCAAGCCGTGGCGATGGCGTCGCCGCAGGGGCCTTGGCCCCAACGCTTGCAAGCCCCGCTTGCGTCCGTCCTGTACGCCGGGACCTTTCGGGGGTCCTGCGCCTTGGCCAGCCCCCATGCGATGAGGTCTGGAAATGTCGTTGAACCGCCCCGAGATGTACCGCTTTCACAATGGCGGCAAGAAGGACACCCTGCCCTTCGCCGACCAGGAATACCATGACCGGCTTGAGGGTCTGCGCGAGATCATGGCGATGCATGATCTGGACGCGGTCGTCCTGACCAGCATGCACAACGTGGCCTATTATTCGGGTTTCCTCTATTGCAGCTTTGGTCGGCCTTACGCCTGTGTGGTGACGAAAACCGAATGCGTGACCATCAGCGCGGGGATTGATGCGGGTCAGCCGTGGCGGCGGTCAATCGGGGACAACATCACCTATACCGACTGGGCGCGGGACAACATGTGGCGTGCGGTGGCCTCGGTCACCGGGACGGGCAAGGCAGTGGGCTGTGAGGCGGACCATCTGACGATGGAGCGGGCCGAGAAGTTCAACACTTTCCTGAAACCAAAGCGCGGCATGGATATCGCGCCTGCGACGATGCACCAGCGGATGACGAAATCCCCGGCCGAGATTGCGCTGATCAAGCATGGGGCGAATGTCGCCGATGTGGGCGGCTATGCGATCCGTGAGGCGATTGCGGTGGGCGCGACGGAGCTGGAGATCAGCATTGCAGGCCGGGACGCGATGGAGCGCGAGATCGCCAAACGCTTTCCGGATGCGGAATACCGGGATACCTGGGTGTGGTTCCAGTCGGGCATCAACACCGACGGCGCGCATAACCCGGTGACGAACCGGAAGCTTCGCCACGGCGACATCCTCAGCCTCAACTGCTTTCCGATGATCAGCGGCTATTACACCGCGCTGGAGCGGACGCTGTTTGTGGGTGAGGTGGACGATGCCAGCATGCGGGTCTGGCAGACCAACATCGACAGCCATGAATTCGGGATGAAGCTTCTGAGGCCCGGTGCCAGCTGCGCCGAGATCACCATGAAGATCAACGAGTTCCTGGCCGAGCGGCAGATGCTGCAGTACCGGACCTTCGGCTATGGGCATTCGTTCGGGATCCTGTCGCACTACTATGGCCGCGAGGCGGCGCTGGAGCTGCGCGAGGATATCGACACGGTGCTGGAACCGGGGATGGTCATCAGCATGGAGCCGATGCTGACGATCCCCGAAGGGATGCCGGGAGCGGGCGGGTATCGGGAGCATGACATTTTCGTCGTGACCGAGGACGAGCCCGAGGATATCACGCATTACCCCTATGGCCCTGCGTTCAACGTGGTCGGCTGACACCGAAACGTCGTTTCAGCGTCATCGGGACGTTACAGGCAAGGATCACTCGGGGCGGGACTTTCAGCGAAAGGACCGCCCCGATGCATTTCAGATTGTGCCTGACCTCAGCCCTTGCCCTTGCCAGCGCGCTGCCCGCCAGCGCCGAGCCGGTGTTCAACCGGGTGGCCAGCTTTGCCACGCCGTCCAACATGGCCGCGGGTGAGGATACGGCCCGCGAGACCAGCGCCGAGATCATCAGCGCCAGCGAAGACGGGATGATGCTGGTCTATACCGACAGCCCCTTGGGCGTGGTTGGGCTGGTCGACATCTCCGACCCCAAGGCACCGAAACCCTTGGGCAACATCGACATGGGGGGTGAGCCGACGACGGCGGTTTTCATCGGCAACATGATCTTTGCCGGGGTGAACACCAGCGAAAGCTTTACCGCCCCTTCGGGCAAGGTCTTGACGGTTGACCCGGCGACCAAGGCCGTGGTGGCGGAATGTGACATCGGCGGGCAGCCTGATGCGGTGGCAAAGGCGAAGGACGGGTCCTTCCTGGCCGTCGCGGTCGAGAATGAGCGGGATGAAGAGGTGAACGACGGTGCCATCCCGCAGATGCCTGCGGGCTATGTCGTCATGCTGCCGATCACCGGTGGCGCGGTCGATTGCGGCGCGTTGCAGCGGATCGAGATGACCGGATTTGCTGCCGTCGCAGGGGATGACCCGGAGCCGGAATATCTGGACATCAACGACGCCGGTGAGATTGTCGTCACCTTGCAGGAAAACAACCACATCGTGGTGATCGGCGCGGATGGGGTGGTGTCCGGCCATTTCAGCGCGGGCGCAGTGGACCTGACCGGGATCGACACCAAGCGGGACGGGCGGATTGACCTGACCGGGGAAAAGGCGGGCGCGCTGCGGGAACCCGACGCGGTGAAATGGGTGGATGCGAACCATTTCGTCGTCGCCAACGAGGGCGATTATGAAGGCGGATCGCGCGGCTTCACGATCTTCAACCGCGATGGCACCGTGGTCTACGAATCCGTCTTGAGCCTGGAACGTGAAATGGTGGCGATGGGGCATTACCCGGACAACCGCAACTCCAAGGGCGTGGAACTGGAATCGGTGGAGGTGGCGGTCTTCGACGGCGTGCCGCATCTGTTTGTCGCGTCCGAGCGTGCTTCACTGATCGCGGTCTATGACTTGACCGATCCTGCCGCCCCGGTGCTGAAGCAGATCCTGCCGTCGGGCGTCAGCCCGGAAGGCATGGTGGCGATCCCCGGGCGCAATCCTGTTTGCAACGGCAAACGAAGTTGACCTGCGGGCGGATGGTTTGGCCCCCGCGCATGTGATGGTCTATGAGCGCGCCGAAGGTG
>JAAUPC010000184.1 GCA_012036325.1 Paracoccaceae bacterium | reverse complement strand
CCGCATCCTCTTCCGCGCCCGCCTCTTCAACCGGGGCTGCCTCTTCTGCTGGGCTTGCGGCCTGTGTCGGGGGCTTGCCCCTCTCCGGCGGCAGGCCCCTCCGCTGCGGCAGGCACGGCCCCGGCCGCCTCCGGTGCGCTTGCGCTGGGCGGGGCGTCCAGCGCTGTCACTTCGATTGCGTCCCCGGCCACAGCATTGGGGGTGACGCCCGTGTCCGGCCCCGCACCTGTGCCGGGGGCGGACAGTTGGCACCCTGCGACCAGCGCAGTCACGATCAGGGCAAATCCAAGCGGGAAAAGACGGTGGGCAAGGCGCGGCATCTGGTTCTCCGGGAACTGGGTCAGCAGTGCCTTGATCCGCCCCATCCCGCAAGTCCCCTCAATAGGGTGCAGGGAAGGCCCGGTGGGTTTCCGCTATCTCGGCCAGGACCACGTCAGACAGGGTGACCGAGGCGGCACCAATGTTGATGCGCAATTGCTCCAGCGTCGTCGCGCCGATGATCGGGATCGTGCGGAACGGACGCGTGCGGCAGAAGGCAATCGCCATCTGGCAGGGGTCAAGCCCATGGCGCGCCGCGATCCCCAGATAGGCTGCCACGGCCGGAAAGACCTGCGGCGTGATCCGCCCGCTCAGGTCCGGGTTGAGACTGCGGCGTGATCCGTCGGGAATCACGTCGCCCGCGTATTTGCCGCTCAGCAAACCCGTCGCAAGCGGCGAGAAGGCCAGAAGCGGCATGTCCTCGATCAGGCTAAGCTCGGCCCAGTCGGTGTCGAACTGGCGGCAGAGAAGAGAGTATTCGTTCTGCACCGTCGCCATGCGCGGCAGGCCCAAGCTGTCGGCCAGATGCAGCCATCGCGCAGCACCCCAGACGCTTTCGTTGGAAAGGCCGATGGCGCGGATTTTGCCTTCGGCCACCAGGCCTTGGGCAGCGGTCAGGATGTCGGTCATGCTGGCGGTTTCCGCGGCCTTGTCGACACCTGTCGGGGCATAGCGCCAGGCCTGACGGAAGTGATAGCTGCCCCGGTTCGGCCAGTGCAACTGGTAAAGGTCGATGTAATCGGTCTGCAGCCGCTGCAGCGACCCTTCGACCGCCGCGCGCAAGCTGGCCCCGGTGATCGGTAGCCCGGGCCGGGTGAACTGGCTTTTGCCGGTGATCTTGGTGGCGATCACCAGCCGGTCGCGGCCCCCCCGCGCGGCCAGCCAGGTGCCGATGATCGCCTCGGTCCGGCCAACCGTCTCGGCCCGGACGGGGTTCACGGGATACATCTCTGCCGTGTCCCAGAAGGTCACCCCCGCGTCCAGCGCCATGTCGGCCTGCGCGTGGCCTTCAGCCTCAGAGTTCTGGGTGCCCCAGGTCATCGTGCCAAGGCAGAGCTCGGAAACGGTCAGGCCGGTCTTGCCAAGGGTCAGGGTCTTCATCACGCCTCCGGGGGTGGTCTGCAGCCGATTGCTGCCTTGCAGCAAGCTAGGCCGGATCAAAGGCGGGGCAAAGGCCCAGACTTGAGAACATTACATGAACATACTAAGGTTTCGGGCATGAGTCTGCCGATCCACACCCAAAGCCAGCCCCGGCCCCAGGACCTGCAACCGCTGGTCGGTGACCTGACCTTGCGCCGGGGCCGGGTGCATGAGCTGTGGTTGATCGCGCCCGGTGCAGCGCCGGTATCGCTGGGCCTTCTGGACGCGCCGGAACTGATGGTGGCCTACCCCCGCCCGCCGGAAGGCTGGACCCTTGCCGTGTCGATTGAACCTGCGGGCGGGTCACCCATCGGCACGCCGACCGGCCCGGTGATCCTGACCGCCGAGGTCGGGACAGATACCTGATCACGAAAGCGTGAGCGGGTGGGGCGGCTGAAACTTCGCCCCTGCCGCTTCCGTTCTTTCGGATGTGAGGCGGGATTGGCCCGCCTGATCTGAAGGGACTGACATCATGAAAGCTTTCAAACTTGCCACCGCGATCCTGGCGCTGACCACCGGCATGGCGCTGGCGGAAAACCCGATGGTTGGCGGTGCGCCGATGTTCGAAGACAAGAACATTGTCGAAAACGCCGTGAACTCGGCCGACCACACCACGCTGGTCGCTGCTGTGACTGCCGCCGGTCTGGTGGAAACGCTGCAGGGCGAAGGCCCGTTCACCGTCTTCGCGCCGACGAATGACGCGTTTGCCAAGCTGCCTGCTGGCACCGTGGAAACCCTGCTGAAGCCGGAAAACAAGGACCAGCTGGTCAAGATCCTGACCTGCCATGTCGTGGCCGCCAATGCGATGTCGGGCGACATCATGGGCATGATCGAAGCCGATGGCGGCGAGCACAAGGTGGCTACCGTCGGCGGCTGTGAGTTCACCGTGATGGCCAAGGATGGCGTCGTGATGATCAAGGACGGCATGGGCAACATCGCCAATGTCACCATCGCGGATGTGAAACAGTCGAACGGCGTGATCC
This sequence comes from Paracoccaceae bacterium, assembly GCA_012036325.1. Classification (GTDB taxonomy): domain Bacteria; phylum Pseudomonadota; class Alphaproteobacteria; order Rhodobacterales; family Rhodobacteraceae; genus Tabrizicola. Next base: position 4,555 of record JAAUPC010000184.1, on the reverse strand, counting down.
ACGTCATCGACACGGTGCTGCTGCCGGCGATGTAAAGTCCCCCCATCGCAGGCCGGCGGGGCCGTCGGGTGGTCACTCACCCGGCGGCCTTTCCTTTGCGCGGCTTGATCGGGTTGGCACCTTCGGCCAAGGTTGCGCCCATCGAATAGATTTTTCCTATGGAGATTCGCATGCGCCTGTTCCCTGCCCTTTTGACCGCGACGGCACTCATGCTGCCGGGTTTCGTCCAGGCTGAGGGGCGGTCGATCATCGTTCTTGATGCTTCAGGCTCGATGTGGGGGCAGATCGAGGGGCGCGCCAAGCTGGAAATCGCGCGTGAGGCGCTGGGGTCGGTCCTGTCGGGTATGGACCCCACGACCGAGATCGGCCTGATGGCCTATGGCCACCGCGAAAAGGGCAGCTGTACCGACATTGAACTGGTGGTCCCGCCTGCTGCAGGCACGGGGCAGGCGATCATTGATGCCGCCAATGCGATGAAATTTCTGGGCAAAACGCCCCTGTCCGATGCGGTCAAGCTGGCGGCGGAGGACCTGAAATACACCGAGGACGCGGCCACCGTGATCCTGATCACCGACGGGATCGAAACCTGTGAGGCCGACCCTTGCGCACTGGGGGCGGCGCTGGAATCTGCGGGCGTCAACTTCACCGCCCATGTCGTGGGCTTTGGCCTGACCGAGGAAGAGGGCCGCGCGGTGGCCTGCCTGGCCGAAAATACCGGTGGCAAATATATCCAGGCTTCGGATTCTGGGGCTTTAATCGAGGCGCTGAAGACGACTGTAGTGGTCGCCGAGCCTGAGCCCGCCCCGGAACCGGCGGCCCTGGCGGATAATGTCGACCCGGTTGTCCTCCTTGTTGCCGGGGGGGCCGAACCGGGCGATCCCTTCATTCAAGATGTTGTCTTCAGCTTCACCCCGCTTGGGGCCGATGGCCAGGACGCGGGGGATCAGGTGACGATCTATGGCCGCCAGCTTGGCGCGTTGCCAGCGGGGGCCTACCGGATGGAGACCACCCTCCACTCGGTCACCGTGACCCAAACGGTCGAGATCGGCCCCGAAACCGCGCTGTCGCAACCCACCGCCGTGCTGGACGCCGGGATCATGGATCTGAAGTTGGTCACCGAGGCTGGCGGCGCGCCGGCTGCTGAAGCCCAGTGGGAACTGCGCGGGGCGGATGATCTTTATGACACCGGCTATGCCCAGGCCCTGCGGGTGATCCCGTCCGGAGAGCATGCGCTGTCGGCAAGGCTCGGGTCGGTGGAGGCGTCAGACAGTCTGGTCATTACGGCCGGGGAAGTGACGGAAAAGACAATCATTCTGGCCGCAGCTGTCCCGGTGTTCACGGCGTTCTATGCCCCGGGTGTCCCCGTGGAGGATGAAACCACGTTCGAAGTCTTCGATCCTTCACCCGCATTGGATGGCAGCCGGACCCGCATTGACGTGGTCTACCGCGCCGGGAACGGGCCGGAACTGCCGCCCGGTGACTATGTTGTCGTGGCGACGGCGGGTCGGGCCTCGGCAGAGCTGCCCTTCACATTGAAGGCGGGTGAACGGGTGGCGGTCGATGTCGTCCTGAACGCCGGCATTGGCGCTTTCACCGCCCCAAATGCCAACAGCATCGAGATTTTCGCGGCAAAACAGGCCCTGGACGGCAGCCGCACCCGAGTGGAGGTGTTCTATGGCCCCGAAGGCACGGTGATCCTTCCGGCTGGCGATTACGTTGCGCTTGCCACCGCTGGTGAGGCATCGGCTGAGACCGCATTTTCGATCAAACCGGCTGAGCGTAGCACCGTCACCATCGAGGCATCGGTCGGGGCGGTTGCGATCTCTGCCCCTGGGGCGGGCGCGATCGACATTCTGCCTGCGGCGACCGCATTGGACGGCAGCCGCGAGCGGATCACCTATTTCTACAATGAGACAGCTGAGGCCTTGTTGCCGCCCGGCGACTACATCGCGGTTGCCTCGCGCGACGATGTGAGTGCCGAGACCCCGTTCACGATCACGGCAGACCAGCGCACCGAGGTGGTTGTGACCCTGGTGATGGGGTTGGCGGCTGTTTCGGCGGAAGGCGCCGATGCCATCGACATCCTGCCCGCAACTGCCGGGCTTGATGGCGACCGCCCGCGCCTTTTCTACGCCTACAGCGGCGCGGCCGAGGTCATGCTTGCCCCCGGCAGCTATGTGGCGGTGGCCAAGTATGCGGATGGCAGCGAAATCGAGCAAGCTTTCACGATCACTGACGGCGCCCGCGCCGACGTGGTGGTCACGCGGCCCTGAAGCGGCAGGTCGGGCGGGGACGCATCTTGACGCGCCGCCCGCCTTGGCATACCTCAGATGGCGTTGCGGGTGTAGCTCAATGGTAGAGCAGAAGCTTCCCAAGCTTACGACGAGGGTTCGATTCCCTTCACCCGCTCCATCCCCAACCTTTCGCGTCCACCGTTGACTTGGCGGGCCAAGGCCGTAGCCTTGGCATCGGCCGCAGTCCCTGCCGGAGGAGAAAGAGATGCCCGCCCATATTCGCCCCCTTGCAGCACTTGGGCTGACCTTCGCTTTGGTGGCTTGCGTGAATGATGCAGCCCCGCTGGACCCCTATCCCTTTGTCGGCACCTGGGATTGCGAAGGCAGAAATCTGGTTTTGACCAACATCAGCTATGATGACGGCAGCCAGCCCCTGCCGATCCGCAGCGTCTCGCAGGATGGGCGCAACTACAACCTGTTGTTCAGCAGCGGTACCATGATCGCCCTTGCCGCCGTGACCGAGACCGGGATGACCTGGGTCTCTGGCAAGACCGGCAACCAGCGGGTCTGTCGACGGCTAAGCTAGGCGGGCTGAAGGTGCTTTCGTTTGCGGGCGCGACAGGCTAGCAAGCAGCGATCATCTGCAGGAGAGAGTGCATGACCACCGATATCACCCGCTACGGCATTGGCGCCCGCATGTCCGAGGCCGTGGCCTATAATGGCATCCTTTGGGTTGCGGGCCAGGTTGGCCAGCCCGGCGCCTCGGTCGCTGACCAGACGCGCCAGTGCCTGGCCGAAGTTGACCGGATCCTGGCGGCCGCGGGCACCGACAAGACCCGCATCCTGTCGGCTCAAATCTGGCTGGCAGATATCGGCACCTTTGCCGAGATGAACAGCGTCTGGGATCAATGGGTGCCGCAGGGCCACACGCCCGCCCGCGCGACCGGTGAGGCGAAGCTGGCGACGCCCGACTACAAGGTGGAAGTGATCGTCACGGCTGCGCTGCGCTGATCTGTCGGAGCGGGGGGTTTCACACCCCCCGCACCCCCCGTGGGATATTTGGGCAGAAAGAAAGTCAGCTGCGCAGGAAGGCGACCAGTGCTGCGGTCGAGCCGTCTTTGCCATCTGTCCCGCTCTTGCCTTCGAGAACCGGTTGCAAGGCCAGCGCCAGTTCCTTGCCCAGTTCCACCCCCCACTGGTCGTAGGAGTTGAGGCCGAGGATCACGCCCTCAACGAACACCCGGTGTTCGTAAAGCGCTACGATCTGGCCCAGCGTGAAGGGCGTCAGCTGGTCATAGGCCAGCACGGTTGAGGGGCGGTTGCCGGGGAACACGCGGTGGCGGGCCTGCTGCTCCAGCTCATCCCCGGTCAGGCCCTTCCTGGCCATGATCGCGCGGGCTTCGTCCAGTGAGCGGCCACGGAGCAGGGCTTCAGCCTGCGCCAGGCAGTTCGAGACGAGAAGAAGGTGCTGGTGCGCAAGGTCAGGCTCATGCCCGCGCCGGGCCACGAGGAATTCGCAAGGGATCACGCGGGTGCCCTGGTGGATCAGCTGGTAAAAGGCGTGCTGGCCGTTCGTGCCCGGCTCACCCCAGACCACGGGGCCGGAATGGGTAGGAAGATCGCTGCCATCAATGGCGACGCGCTTGCCGTTTGATTCCATCTCAAGCTGCTGCAGATAGGCGGGAAGGCGGCTAAGGCGCTGATCGTAGGGCAGAACCGCCCGGGTGGCATGGCCGCCAAGCTGGTTGTGCCAGATGCCCACCAGTGCCAGCAACACCGGCGGCACCTCGGGCAGCCCGACGACTCAGCAACAGCCGTCCAACACCCAGACGAATGCAGCCGTTGAACGGCGGAGGTACTGACAGGGGGGCAAGGGACCATTCCACCTGGTCCTCGGATGCGGCAACGCTGGCCGACCTGCTGCGTTACGCGCTGTGGCTGACATTCCTGCTCAGCCTTCTCAAATCGTCTTCCGGTCTGTCTCGGCACGGTACGCTGAAGGCGCTTGCGGGGGCCTCCGGGCTGGCCTGGGCGGTGTCGCTTGGGCTGCTGCTGCTGGCGTGGGGCCGGGGCGCGGGAGATGAGCTGGGGCGCGCCCAGATTGCCTCGGCATTGGCGCTGGCCGTCTGCGGACTGCTGCTGGTTGAGCAACTCTTTCGCAACTTGGGCGAAGGGAGCCGCTGGAATGCCAAGCCGGTGTGCCTGGGCCTGGGCTGCCTCTTCGGGTTCGACCTTTACCTGTATGGCGAAGGCCTGTTGTTCGGCCGTTTCGAAGAGGACGTGCTGAGTTTCCGCAGCGTAGCCCACGCCCTGGCCCTGCC
>JAAUPC010000183.1 GCA_012036325.1 Paracoccaceae bacterium | reverse complement strand
AATGTACGTTCGTGGCCGCCCAGGTCGCGCTGCAGGCGGTAATGGGGCAGATCCTGTCCCATCGACAGGACCCGGCTGATGCGCGCCCCTCGAAATTCTTGTGCGACCCCTGGATTTCCTCTATCGGCTGCGGCCAACGACAATCCCCCCATGCCAGGAGACACCTGATGGCCCGCATCACCCTCGAGAACCTGCGCCACAGCTACATGGCGCATCCGAAGTCCCCGGCCGACTACGCACTGAAGGAAATCGATATCGCCTGGCAGGACGGCGGCGCCTATGCGCCCGGTCTGAATGCGCAGGCGCGTCTGGTGACGCCGGGGGTCGCGGCCGGATCAGTATGCGCAGATCACCTACGACCAGGACCCGGGCCTGGTCGGGGCAGGAGCTGGGTGGGTGGTCGCCACGCGAATCCAGGGGGCCAGCAACGGCAGCGGCTACCTGGCCATCGCCTTCGCAGGCGAAGTACGGCTTTACCGGACCGATGACGTCCGGGGTGCGGAACTCGGGGGCGCGCTGAAGAACGTCATCGCCATCGCCGCCGGGACCGTGATCGGCGCTGGCCTTGGCGACAGTGCCCGCGCTGCGCTGATGACCCGCGGCTATGCTGAAATGGTCCGCCTGGCCGAGGCTTTGGGCGCGCGGGCCGAGACTTTGGCCGGGCTGTCCGGGCTGGGGGATCTGGTGCTGACCTGCACCTCACCCCAGTCCCGCAACTTTCGCTATGGCCTTGCCCTTGGGAAAGGTGAGCGGTTTGACCCCGCCGTCACTGTTGAAGGCATCGCCACTGCCCAGGCGGTTGATCGGCTGGCGCAAGGGATCGGGGTCGATATGCCGGTCACTGCGATGGTGCATGCTCTTGCCAGCCGCCGGATCAGCCTTGAAGATGCCATCGGCCAGCTGTTGCGCCGGCCCCTCAAACAGGAATGACCATGCGTTTTGCCCTTGTCTGCCTTGACCGCCCCAACGCCCTGCAAACCCGCGTTGAAAACCGCGCCGCCCATCTGGAGCATATCCAGACCTCGGGCGTGGTTGAACAGGCGGGGCCGTTCATTGATGCCGCGGGGCAGATGTGTGGCAGCCTGATCGTGCTGGGCGTGGCCACCCGTGCCGAGGCGGAGGCTTGGGCCGAAGCTGACCCCTATGCGAAGGCGGGGCTGTTCCAATCCGTCATGATCCAGGAATGGAAGCGGGTGATCGGATGACCTACTGGCTGTTCAAATCCGAACCCGACGTCTGGGGCTGGGATCATCAGGTCGCCAAGGGGGGTGAGGGCGAGGAATGGCACGGGGTCCGCAACTATCAGGCCCGCAACAACATGCGGGCGATGAAGGTGGGGGATCTGGGGTTCTTCTACCACTCCAACATCGGGAAGGAAGTGGTGGGGATCGTCGAGGTCTGCCGCGAATCCAGCCCCGACAGCACCACCGATGACCCGCGCTGGGACTGCGTCTGGATCAAGGCGGTGCGGCCCCTGAAACGGGCGGTCACGCTGGAGGAGTGCAAGGTCCAGCCGGGGCTGGAGCAGATGGTGCTGGTCAACAACACCCGGCTTTCGGTGCAGCCGGTTTCCCCTGAAGAATGGGAGATCGTCTGCCGGATGGGGGGCGTGGAGCCCTGACTGTCCACGGTGGACAAAAACTGGAATCCTTGTCTTTTCAGATGGTTGCGCGTGGTCGTTAAAGATTTGGCAAGGTTTGCGCCAAGGCCGGTGCCAGAAGATTTTCCTTCCCGCGCCATGGTTTTTCCGCCACCGTTCAACACAAAACCACGGGAGAGACTGAGATGGAGTTTCTGAATGTGATCGCCGCTGCCGTCGCCGCCTTTGCCTTTGGCGCGATCTGGTACATTGCAATGTCAAAGCCATGGATGGCGGCCTCGGGCGTGACGGAAGAGCAGCAGCGCAGCAGTGGGCCGATGCCCTATGTCATCGGGCTACTGGCAATGGTGCTGGTCGCTGGGATGATGCGGCACCTTCTGGGCACCGCGGGCGTGACGACCGTCAGCGGCGGAGCCATTGCGGGCTTTGGCGTCGGGGCCTTCCTGATCACGCCCTGGGTGGCGATGAACTACGGCTTCGCCTTGCGCAAACCCGCGCTGACGCTGATCGACGGGGTCAACAGCGTGGCCGGCTGCACGATCATGGGCGCGGTCCTGAACGCGTTCTAGGTGGCCTGACGGACGGAGCGCCTGCCTTGACAGGGCTGGGGCGTGGGGAAACTGTGGCGGCCTTACAACCGGAGGCTGCCTTTTGAAGGAAACAAGACTTTCCACCGCGCCGGATGCCAGGTCGCCCGCCGGGGCTGATATCCGGTTCATCATGGATGGCACAACCGGCAACATGATCCACAGCACGGTGCCGCCCGGGCAAATCAACCGGGCGACGGTTCATGCTACAGTCAGCGAGTTCTGGTATGTGCTGGGCGGCCATGGCGAAATCTGGCGCAAGGACGCGGGCGAGGAACGGGTGACCCCGCTTCACCCTGGCGTTTCGATCGACATTCCGGTTGGGACTGCGTTTCAATACCGCGCTGTCGGGGACGCGCCACTGACCTTCATCTGCATCACCATGCCGCGTTGGCCGGGGGACCATGAGGCAACGCATTTGAAAGGAGCATGGGAGCCTACGGTCTGATCAAGGCCGGATGGGAAAGTTTTGCAGCAGCTGTCTGGCAAAGCTGAAAAAGAACGAAGGGCCCCACACCCCTGCAGGACCCTTCATCCACCCACGCGCACACCCCAAGCACCGCACGTGATTAGTATAAGGGTCCCGGGCGTCCTGCCCTGACCAGAGAGTGATGCCTCGAATCGCATGGATCGGGCAAGGCGAGAGTGTCGAGGGTTTGGTTCAAACTTTTGGGGTTGCGGGAGCCCCCCCACCCCATCCCTCCCCCACAAAGGGGGGAGGGGGGGCGCTGGCTGCAGCGTTGGGAGGTTACTTGTAGGCGGCTTCGCGGCCGAAATGCTTGACCAGAAGGTAATAGAACACGGCGCGGAGCTTGTTGCGTTCCGACTTGCCATAGGTGTCAACGGCGGCATGGATGCCTTCCATCAAGGCGGGCCCGTCTTTCAGGCCCAGCTTCTTGATCAGGAAATTGGCCTTGATCCGCTCCAGCTCTTCCTTGTCGGAGGCGGCGACGGTCGAGGCGTCGTTGTCATAGATTGACGGGCCGCAACCGATCGTGACCTTGGTCAACAGCGCCATGTCGGGCGTGACCTTGCACTTGGTCTTCAGGTCTTCTGCGTATTTTGCGATCAGATCGTCGCGCTTTCCCATGTCGTCCCTCGTTCTTTACACGTCCCCCATTGTGGCAGGACTGTGGCAGATTACGAAAACCTGTCCAAACGGCAACGGGAAAGATGGGGGGGCTTTCCCCGCAGGCAGCGGGGCGCGCACGGCGGCCTGCCGCCCTTGTTGAAGGCGGCAGGCCGGTGGTTCGGGCGATCAGTAGCGGTAGTGTTCCGACTTGAACGGGCCTTCGGGTTTCACGCCGATGTAGTCGGCCTGATCCTTGCGCAGTTCGGTCAGCTTCACGCCGATTTTCTTCAGGTGCAGGCGGGCGACTTTCTCATCCAGAGCCTTCGGCAGGATGTAGACGCCGGGGGCATAGTCCTGGCCCTTGGTCCAAAGCTCAATCTGCGCCAGAACCTGGTTGGTGAAAGAGGCGCTCATCACAAAAGACGGGTGGCCCGTGGCGTTGCCAAGGTTCAGAAGGCGGCCTTCGGACAGAAGGATGATCCGGTTGCCCGAGGGCATTTCGATCATGTCGACCTGTTCCTTGATGTTGGTCCACTTGTGGTTCTTCAGCGCGGCAACCTGGATTTCGTTGTCGAAGTGGCCGATGTTGCCGACGATGGCCATATCCTTCATCTCGCGCAGATGCTCGATCCGGATGACGTCGCGGTTGCCGGTGGTGGTGATGAAGATGTCGGCGCTGTTGACGACGTCTTCGAGAAGGACAACCTCAAACCCGTCCATCGCGGCCTGAAGGGCGCAGATCGGGTCAACTTCGGTGACTTTCACGCGCGCGCCCGCGCCCTGAAGGCTGGCGGCGGAACCCTTGCCCACATCGCCATAGCCGCAGACCACTGCGACCTTGCCGGCCATCATCGTGTCAGTCGCGCGGCGGATGCCGTCAACCAGCGATTCCTTGCAGCCGTATTTGTTGTCGAACTTCGACTTGGTGACAGAGTCGTTGACGTTGATCGCCGGGAAGGGGAGCTGGCCCTTCTTGTGCAGGTCATAAAGGCGGTGGACGCCGGTGGTGGTTTCTTCGGATACGCCCTTGATGGCCGCCTTGGTCTTGGTGAAGAAACCGGGGGTTTCCTTCATCCGTTTGGCGATCTGCAGCTTGATGACTTCCTCTTCCTCGGACTGCGGGACGGGGATGATATCCTCACCCGCTTCGGCCCGCGCGCCCAGAAGGACGTAAAGCGTGGCGTCGCCGCCGTCATCCAGGATCATGTTCGCGCCTTCGGGGAACATGAAGGATTTGTCGAGGTAATCCCAATGCTCGGTCAGGGTCTGGCCCTTCACGGCGAAGACCGGGGTGCCACCGGCGGCAATCGCGGCGGCGGCGTGGTCCTGGGTCGAGAAAATGTTGCAGGACGCCCAGCGCACATCGGCACCAAGGGCGGTCAGCGTCTCGATCAGGACGGCGGTCTGGATGGTCATGTGGAGCGAGCCGACGATGCGCGCGCCCTTGAGGGGTTGGCTGGCGCCAAACTCCTCACGGCAGGCCATCAGGCCGGGCATTTCGGTCTCGGCGATGGTCAGTTCCTTGCGGCCAAACTCGGCCAGCGCGATATCCTTGACGATGTAATCCATACGGTCCTGCTGTTCTTGACGCCTGCGCAGTGCCGCAAGCCGGGTTCATGTCTGCGATGGGCCATAGCAAATGTGGGCGACACTGACAACGCGGCTAAGCGCGCGCCCGCGGTGCTTGCCAAAAGGCGGCGGCTGTGAAGACTGCGGTCAGGATCAAGGAGCCATGATGACCGCCCCCCAACGCCATGACACGGCTGTCGCGCTGTGCTGCGACCAGAGGTTCTTTCCCTTCGCGCTGTTCATGATCTGGCAGATTGCGCATCACAACCCGCTGCGGAGGTTTGATTTCGTCATCTCCTCGCAAGATGATCTGGTGGTGCCGGATTGGGCGAAACAGCATGGGATCGTGCTGCACAAGACCGGGGCGGTGCCGGACGGTCTGGATATGAGGCGGTACCAGTCAGTCGCCACGCTGTTCCGCCTGATGCTGGCGCGTGAGTTGGGGGGGCGCTACCGGCGCATCCTGTACCTGGACTGCGACATGTTCATCGAAGGGGGCGATTTCAGCCGGTTGTTGAACCTGGACCTTGGCCCGCATCCGATTGGCGCGGTGCTGGATGTGCCGCATCTTTATGTAGCTGATTACAGGTCCAAGGAATTCGCGGCGACGGGGCTGGCGGCGAAGCCCTATTTCAACGGCGGGCTGCAGTTGATCGACACCGGGGCCTATGTTGAGCAAGAGGTCCAACAAAGGGCCTATGCCATGATCCGGAAGTATCCGCAGGCGATCTTCTATTCGGATCAGTCGATGCTGAACCTGGCGCTGCATGGAGGTTTCGCGCAACTGGCGCCGTGCTGGAACTGGCAGGCGAACGGGCGGTTGCAACTGCTACCTCTGCGCTATCCGGTGTTTGCGCATCACTTCATCGGTCCGAAGAAACCCGACCGTGACGGCAGCGGCCAGCACGGCGCCCGCTTCAATCAGGCTTACCGCAATTTCTTCGCCAGTTTCATGCCTGAGATGCTGGCGAAAATCGCCCCCCCTTGTGACCCGGCCCCGATGACGCTGAGAGAGGTGGTTGGCATCGGGGTCCGGCATGTCATGGCGGCCAAACTGGCGGCGGACCTTATCGCCCGCTTTCCTGACCCCTATCAGGCAAGGCTGTGACGGGCATGGCGCGGGCGTGGCAACGCATGCTGTCGGGGCGCAGGCTGGACCTTCTGGACCCCACGCCGATGGACATCGAGGTTGAGGATATCGCCCATGGCCTGGCTTTCGTGGCGCGCTGGAATGGCCAGACGCGGGGCGACTGGCCCTATTCGGTGGCCGAACATTCCCTGCTGGTGGAAGAGATTTTCCTGCGCGGCAATCCCGGCATCGCGCTGCGCTGGCGGTTGGCGGCGCTTTTGCACGACGCCCCGGAATATGTGATCGGTGACATGATCAGCCCGGTGAAGGCAGCGGTCGGCCCGGGCTATGGTGCGCTGGATGAACGGTTGTCGATCGCCATTCATCTGCGCTTTGGCCTGCCAGCGGTGCTGCCCGCGCCGATCAAGAAGGCGATCAAGGCGGCGGACAAGATCAGCGCCTGGCTTGAGGCGGTGCGGATTGCGGGGTTCCGAGAGGGGGAGGCCGACAAGCTGTTCGGCAAACCGGGGCCGGAGGTGGTGCGCGGCCTGGAAATACGGCTTCGTCCGCCCGCAGAGGTGCGGGCGGATTACGTGGCGCGGGTGCAGGCACTGCTGGATGCCAGCGGCTGACGGCTGGGACAGCCCACCTTAGCGGCCAATGTTGCGCAGCCGGTCTGCGGTGCGCAGGCCTTCATTTTCGCGGAACTCAGCCCGTGCCGGGCGCTGCGGCAGCTTGCGGTTTTCATCGCTCGACACTTGGCCGAAGCGGGTCGCCAATAGCAGGGCGTCTGCGAAGATATTCAACATGATCTTTCCTTCCTTCACGTCTTGATGCCCCCTTTTGCCATGAAACGGGCCGTGTTACGATTCAGAAAGCCTGCTGAACTGTAAGTCAAACTATCATATGATCGACTGGCGTACCCTTCCGTCCCTGACCGCGCTGCGGGCCTTTGCGGCGACGGCAGAGCTGCGGAACTTTTCCCAGGCGGCGCGGGCGCTGAACGTGACGCATGCCGCCGTGGCCCAACAGGTCCGCGCGCTGGAGGATCATTTCGGCAAGTCGTTGGTCCAGCGCGACGGGCGCGGTGTCAGCCTGACCGTGGATGGCGAGCAACTGGCCCAGGCGCTGGGCGAAGGCTTTGCCGCCGTGCAGCG
>JAAUPC010000182.1 GCA_012036325.1 Paracoccaceae bacterium | reverse complement strand
ATTGGTCAGATCATTGTAGCGATCCACGATCCAGCCGGGCGCGTCCGAGGGGATGCTTTCGTCGATATTGGCCTGGAAGTTGGCGAAGACGAGGGCGGTGCGCGAGTCGTCGATCATCGGGATCGCCTGGTCCGACAACACGCGGTCATAAACGATGAAGGCCACCGCAATCAGCAGCACCCCGCGCGCGGCCCCGAACAGGAACCCCAGCGCCTGGTCGATGCCACCGATGGCCGACCGCTGCACCGCGCCGGAAAACAGCGGCGTGAAAAGCGCCGCCACGATCAGGCCGATCACAAAGACGCCAGCAAAGGCCGCGACGACGGAAAGCTCACAGCTGTCGGACAGAAACTCACCCACGACGGGCAGTTCCTTGACCAGGGGCTGCACCCCGGGGGCGAAATAATAGGCCGCGATGGCAGCACCAATCCAGCCGAGGATCGCCATCAACTCCCGCACCAACCCGCGCGAGAACGCAAGGATCGAGGAGATCAGGATGATGATCGCCGCCACACCATCAATCGCGGTCAGGTCTTCCATCGTCTACGTCCCCATTCCATCTGTGCCGGGGGCTTATCCGGCCCCGAACATTTCGCCGACAAAGGCAGTCAGGTCCGGCATCTGTCGCACCCGCATGCCCGCCGCCCCTTCGATTTTCGAATGGGACGGCACCGTTGCCTGTGAGAAACCAAGTTTCGAGGCTTCTTTCAACCTGTTTTCCGTCTGACCCACCGGGCGAAGCGCACCAGACAGGCTGATTTCCCCGAAAAGCACCATGTCTGGCGGAATTGCCACATCTTCGCGCGCGGAAAGAAGTGCTCCGGCCACCGCCAGATCCGACGCGGGCTCATTGACACGCAAGCCCCCGGCGACGTTGAGAAAAACGTCAAGCCCGGTAAAGGGGATGCCGCAGCGCGCCTCCAAGACCGCAAGGATGGTCGAGACGCGTCCTGAATCAAGGCCGACCACCGTCCGCCGCGGACTGGCAAGGGTTGAGGGGGCGACCAGGGCCTGAATCTCGGTCAGCACCGGACGTGTGCCCTCGATCCCGGCGAAAACCGCAGACCCTGGCGCGGGCTGGTCGCGGTTGGCCAGAAACAGGGCTGAGGGGTTCGGGACCTGCGCCAGACCCCCGCCGGTCATCTCGAACACGCCAATCTCATCCGCCGGGCCAAAGCGGTTCTTCACCGCGCGCAGGATGCGGAACTGGTGGCCCCGCTCGCCTTCGAAATAAAGCACCGTGTCGACCATATGTTCCACCACGCGCGGCCCGGCAATCTGGCCGTCCTTCGTAACATGGCCGACCAGGATCACCGCCACGCCGCGCCGCTTGGCAAAGGTCACCAGCTCATGCGCCGAGGCGCGGACCTGGGACACGCTGCCCGGTGCCGCCTCAATACTGTCCAGCCACATGGTCTGGATCGAATCGATCACCGCCAGCTGCGGGCGTTCCGCGTCCAGCGTGGTCAGGATATCGCGCAGGTTGGTTTCCGCCCCAAGCTGCACATTTGCATCCGTCAGCTCCAGCCGCTGCGCCCGCATCCGCACCTGCGCCGCCGCCTCTTCGCCCGAGATATAAAGGCATTTCAGCCCCTTGCGCGCGAAACTTGCCGCGGCTTGCAGAAGCAGCGTCGATTTCCCGATCCCCGGATCACCGCCCACCAGGATGGCCGAGGCTTGCACCAACCCGCCGCCCAAGACCCGGTCCAACTCCTCAATCCCGGATGAGGCGCGCGGCGGGGCGGCCTCTTCCGTCGACAGGTCGGACAGGGGGATCGTCCGGCCCTTGGCCCCCAAAGACTTCGGCCCGGCCGACAGCGGTGCCTCTTCGACGATGGTGTTCCAGCCGCCGCAAGCATCGCACTTCCCGGCCCATTTGCGATGGGATGCACCGCAGGCAGTGCAGGTGAAGATATTTGCAGGCTTGGCCATCCTCTGGTGATAGCCGAGCCGCCCCGCTAAGGCTAGGGCCCGACGGCGCGCCCGTCGCTGCTGGGGCAGGAGGGTTAACTGAAAATTAATGAAAGAAGCATTAAGAATGTGTTTACCCTTGCGCGTGTCCCAGCACCTCTTATGGGGCACGGAAAGGGCATAGGCGGCAGTGGGGAAAGGGCAAAGGCAGATCAGGGTGGGGCGGAACAGTCGGCAAAGGAAATCTGGCGCGCACCCGGCGCGCGGCGGGGGGCGCTTTTGGGCCCGCGCCCTGCCGTTTCTGTTGGCGACCCCCTTCCTTTGCGGCGCTGCCTCCGGCCAGACCGTCACCGGCACCCTGGCCGAAGCTGCCGACTACTTCACCTTCCCCGATAGCTCGATGCCGACGGGCAAGGGGGTCCTCTTCCGCCTGCGGATGACCGACACGCCAACCTTGGTGCTGTCCTTTCCGCAACAGCTTGGCTTTGCCCACCGCTTTGGCCTCTACCGCACGCAGGCCGACATGGCGCAACAAATCCCGGCGGAGGGTGAGGTCGAGACGCTGGTCACGGACCTCTGGTTTCTGGAAGACGGCGTGACGCTGCCCTTCCAGGTGGCCCTTGTGCCTGGGGAAGACCTGACCCTGATCCTGGAATGCATGGCCTTCTGCGATGATCTTTCGCAGCCCTTCGCCTTTGACCTGATCGGCGCGGTGCGGCTGACCTTTGGCCCCGACATGGCTGAGGAACTGGCCAGCCTTGTTGCCGCCAGCAGCGGGATGGACCGGCTGGTCGTCCTGGATGCCCAGCGCGTGGCCCGCGAGATGGGGGCGCTCAGCCTTGCCTTGCGCTCTGCGGTGACGGCGGAGGCACCCTCAGTCTCGACCAAGGGCGCGGAAACCGGCCTTGTGGGCAACGTCCACAGTTGGGCGCAGCTGACCGGCCTTGACAGCCGCTCGGATCAAGGACCGGGCAGCATGGCGGGCACCGGCTTTCAGATCGGCGCGGATCTGGCGCTTGGGGCTGACCTGGTGGCAGGGCTGTCCCTCGGCCATGCCGATCTGTCCGCCACCGATGGCACCACCCGCCAGGACGGCGCTATGACCTGGGCGCAACCCTATGCCGCCTGGAACCCCGGCGCCTGGCATGGCCATGCCAGCCTGATCTGGGGGCGTGGCAGCTATGACCAGACCTCGGCCAGCGGGACCGGCAGCGGCGAGACCCGGCTTCTGGCGCTGACACTCGAGGGCGGCTTTGACCATGCGCTTGGCGGCAGTCTGGTCCTGACGCCCAGCCTTGGCCTCATCACCGGGCACCAGACCGTCACCGGCACCGGCGGCACCCTCTCTGGTGCGGGGACGACGCGGGTCGACTTCACCCAATCGAGCCTTGGGGCAACGCTGACCTATCACCGCCCCGCCGGGACCGTCTTTGCCGGGCTTCATGCCGATTATCTTGACCAGGACACCGGCGCGGTCCTGACCGAGGGGTTCCTGTCGGAAGACGGTTGGACCGGCCGCCTCGCCGTCGGCGGGTCAATGACGCTGGGTTCGGGCCTTGGCCTTGCCACCTCGCTGGACCTTGGCGGTCTGGGCGGAGCGGCGCAAACCCTGTCGGGCGGGCTACAGCTGTCCTTGCGGTTTTAACCGCGGCGCGGGGTCTTCCCGGTCCGCCAGGCCACCCAAATCGACGCAAGGATGCAGCCGGTAAAAAGGTAAAGCCCCCAGGCGGTTTCAATCGTGACCATGCCAGCCCCCTTCACGATGACGATGTAGATCGCGATCAGGAACACATCCGCCATCGCCAGCTTGCCAAGGATGTCCAGGACCGGAAGCGTGCGCCGGCTAAGGAGGTGCCAATGCAAAAGCGCCAGGCCAATGGTCTTGGCATAGGGTGCAAAGACCGCAAGGAAAGTCACCAGAAGGGCAAGGGACGCGTCAGAGTCCCACAAGGATTGCAGCCCGGTGATCACGCTGACCTCATCCAGCCCGAAGATCGGCAGGAACCCGGCCCTCAGGAGGGGGGCAAACCAGGCGATGGGGAAAGGATGAGGAGGGAAAGGTTGAGGTATTTCATCTGTTTCCCTTTGTGCAATCGTAGGAGCCGGGGGTTTCACACCCCCGGACCCCCGTGGGATATTTGAGCAGAAAGAAAGCAAATTTTAGAGAAAGTCTAGCGAACCGAGGCGATGGGCCCCTCAGCGCGGCCATGGATGAACTGTTGGACGTAAGGGTCTGGCGTTGCGTCCATTTCAGAAACCGGCCCGGTCCAGCGGATCACCCCGCCATGCAGCATGTGCGACGTTGTCGGCAATTGCGCGGACCGAGGACATGTCATGCGTGATCGTCATCGCGGTCGCGCCCATCTCGGTCACAATCTCGCGGATCAGGTCGTTGATGACGCCGGCCATGATCGGGTCCAACCCGGTGGTAGGTTCGTCGAAGAAGATGATCTCGGGGCTTGCCGCAATGGCGCGGGCCAGGCCCACGCGTTTCTGCATGCCGCCCGAAAGCTCGGCCGGGAACTGGTCGGCCACGTCCGGTTTCAGACCTACGCGGCGCAGCTTTTCGATAGCAATCTCCCGCGCCTGCGGCTTTGGCAGCGCCTTCGCCCCGCGCAAGAGCCGGAAGGCGACATTTTCCCAGACGCGCAGGGAATCGAAGAGGGCGCCGCCCTGAAACAGCATCCCGAAGCGGGCGAGGAAAGCGTCGCGGTCGGCTTTCGTCACGTCTTGCCCGTCCAGCATGATCTGGCCGCTGTCGGGCCGCACCAGGCCTAGCACGCATTTCAGCAAGACCGACTTGCCCGTCCCCGACCCGCCGATGATGACCATCGACGTGCCCGAGGCGATGGAGAGGTTCACCCCCTGCAGCACCCGGTTGGCCCCGAAGGCCTTGTGAACGTCGTTGAGCGTGATCATGAGGTGAAGAACAGTTCCGTCAGCACATAATTCGCCGCCAGGATCAGCACGCTTGCCGAGACGACGGCGGATTTCGTCGCCCGTCCCACGCCCTGTGCCCCGCGGGCGGAGTTCATGCCGTGATAGCATCCCATCAGCGCCACGATGAAGCCAAAGACCGCGCCTTTCACGAGGCCCGACCCGACATCCCAAGGCTCAAGAAAATCCACCGTGTTCTTCAGGTAAGCGGCTGAGTTGAAGTCAAGCCGCGTGATCCCCACCAGCCAGCCCCCCATGATGCCGATGGCATCGCCCACGGCAACCAGCACCGGCATGGCCAGCGTCGCCGCCAACACACGCGGAACCGCCAGGTATTTCAACGGGTTGGTGGACAGGGTGACCAGCGCGTCGATCTGTTCGGTGACCTTCATCGTGCCAATCTCGGCCGCGATGGAGCTTGCGACCCGTGCCGCCACCATCAACCCGCCCAGGACCGGCCCCAATTCCCGCGCCATGCCGATGGCGACGATGCTTGGCACCACTGCTTCGGCGTTGAAGCGGCTCCCTCCGGCATAGATCTGCAGGGCCAAAGCGCCGCCGGTGAAGATGGCCGTCAGGCCGACGACGGGCAGCGAAAACCAGCCGATCTGCAACAGCGACGCGCCCAATTCACGAAAGTAGAAAGGCGGGCGTAAGGTATGGCCCAGGATCGCCCCGGCAAAAAGCGCTACCCGGCCAATGGCGGCCAGCGCTTCCAGCACCGGGCGGCCAAGGGCACCCAAGGCTGCGGTCACTGCGCCTGCTCCTGATAGCGGCGGAGGTAGCGCGGGCCAAGGCCAGTCAGGATCTCATACCCGATGGTGCCGCCCGCTTCGGCCAGCGCGTCCACCGTCTGATGGGTCCCAAGGATATCCAGGCTGCGCGGCACTTCGGGCAGATGGGTGATGTCTACGGTGATCAGGTCCATCGACACCCGGCCGACCAGCGGGCAGGGGGTATCGCCATCCCAAAGCACCGCCTTGTTCGACAGCGTGCGCGGCAGACCATCGGCATAGCCCGCGGCGACGGTGGCAATCAGGGCCGGCGCTTCGGCCACCCAAGTGCAGCCGTAGCCGACCGCCTCACCCGGGGCGACCTCCCGCGTCTGGATCACCGGCAGCGACAGGGTGACGGCAGGTTGCGCCCCCTCAAACGGCAGGCCGCCGAACAGGCCGACCCCGGGGCGCGTCAGGTCAAAGTGATAGCGCGGGCCAAGCAGGATGCCGCCGGTGGCCGACAGGCTGCGCGGCAGGCCGGTGCCGTCGGTCATCGCGTGAAAGGCCTTCAACTGGGCCTCGTTCGCGGGGTCGTCCGGCTCGTCGGCGCAGGCGAGGTGGCTCATCAGAAGTTCGGGCCCGCCGCGATCAGGATCGGGGCCACCGCCTGCCATTCCAGCATCTCGACGCCGAGGCGGTTCATGCCGGTGTCCAGTTGAACACCGCAGCGAAGCGATCGTCGTCGGTCAGCGCCGCGTGCGCCAGCGGCACGGCGTCGATCGCGCGGATGTGCGCGTCCACCGGGCCGCATAGGTGGGACATGCGGACGTTGTCCGGCGGGGAGAAGGTGTGTCTGAGAATCAAGCCGATAATCCCGTGAACCAAGAAAGAAGCGCCCAATGATAGGCAAGTTGACCGGTACGCTGCTGGAGATTCCAACGCCTTGACCGCCGAACAACGCCGAGGCTTGACGCTGTTTCGGTCGCTGAAAACGCGCTGCTTTGAATGCCACGGCTTTCCGACGTTCGCCAATCCCGATTTCAAAGTCATCGGCGTGCCGCCAATGCTCGGTCAATACGCGCAGCCGGACGATCTGGGGCGCGCCGAAATCGAAGGCGGCGAACCGTACAAACATGCGTTCAAAGTTCCGACGCTTCGCAATATCGCCGTCACTGCCCCGTACATGCACGACGGACGGCTGGCCATTGCCGTAGAGCACGGAGACGAGTGCCTCGCCGACCTGCAGCTCCTGGATCGCTCGTTCGACGTCAAAGGCTGGATTGGCGCGAAAGGTCTGAGCCGCCGCGCGGACCGCCTTCTGCTCGCCGGGTGTGAAAGCGCGCAGCGCGTGCTGGATGCGATTGCCGAGCTGGGCGCTGACGCGATCGGGCACGTCGGCCGGTCTGGGTAACGTAGTAGACGCCGACGCCTTTCGAGCGAATGAGACGCGTCACGCGCTCTATCTGGTCGAGGACTGCCTGCGAGGCGCCATTGAACAAAAGGTGGGCCTCGTCGAACAGGAAGATCAGCTTCGGCTTATCGAGATCGCCGACCTCGG
>JAAUPC010000181.1 GCA_012036325.1 Paracoccaceae bacterium | reverse complement strand
AGCCCGCCCGCCCGTGCGCTTTCGGCCCTGAGGCGCATCAGCGTGTGATGCGGCCCAACCTGTCTCGGCCATGTTCTCGAGTCAGGGCCGGCGGAACCGGGCAGGTCCGCCAGCGCCGCCAGAAGGCTTGCCCCTTCGGCAAAGCCTGCTGGGCCGAAGATCCGCTGTGCCGGGCCGTTCAGCGCCACGATCCGCCAAAGCCGGTCCATGATGATGGCGGGGTAGGGGGCGTGGCGCTGGATCGTCCAGTCCATCGCGCGGCGCACCTCGGCCATGCCCGCCGCATCCAGACCCAACACCGGAAACTGCGCCGAAAATCCGGCCGCCCCGAGCATCCCATTCGCTTCGGCCCTTGGCAGGCCCAGCACTTCGGCCAGCCGCAGCACCATCCCGCGCGAGGGGCGGGCGCGGCCGGTTTCCAGAAAGGCAAGGTGACGCGCCGATACCCCCGCCTCGACCGAAAGCTGCAGCTGGCTCAGCCGCCGCGTGCGCCGCCAATCCTTCAAGACCACCGGAAATTCCTGCATACCCGCCCCTCCTTACCGCCAACCTAGCGCAGCGACGGTGGCATTTCACTTACCTGGCAGGGAATTGGATGCCCGCCGTAACTGAGGTTTACCCGCGTCATCACCGATAATGGGAGACGAAGTGATGACATCCGAACAAAAAGGCCTGCGCTTTGCCGCTGCCGTGGCGCTGATCGGCTTTGGTCTGGCCTGCGCGCTTGCGGCCTATCCGCCGTTGTCCCCCCCGACGGCGCTGCTGATTGATGCCGTCCTCTGGCCCTTCGATGGGGCCCAGACGCTGGCCAGCAGTGAAGCCCGCCTTCTGGCCGCAATCCTTGGCGGCATCACATTCGGCTGGGGCGTGATGATCTGGCAACTTGCCGGGGCACCCCTAGCCCGTGACCCCGAAACGATCCGCCCGATCATCCTGACCGCTATCCTGGCCTGGTTCGGGCTGGACAGCTTTGCCTCTCTTCTGGCCGGGGCGCCGATCAACCTGGCGGCAAACCTGGTCTTCCTGGCCTTGTTCCTCGTGCCGATGCTCCGGGGCCGTCGCACGCAGCCCGCTTAAGCGCGCGCCAGCCAGTTCAAGATCGCCTGCCTGTCCCCGTCCAGCGCGGGGGCAGGCGGACGGAAAGAAAGCTCGGGCAGGGTGCTCATCTTGATCGGGTTGCCCGGGGCGGTGAAGGCAGGGCCGCCCGGGGCCGCCGTCACCGGCAGCACCATTTGCCGCGCCAGAAGCTGCGGGTCTTGCAATACTTCGGTCATGTCCTGCACCCGCGCGGTCGGAAGGCCAGCCAGGTCCAAAACCTTGATCCACCCGGCGACCGTTTCGCCCAGGGTCACCGCCTCGATCAACCGTTTCAGAAGCGCATGGTTCTCGCAGCGCGCCGCATTGCTGGCAAAGCGCGGATCAGTGGCCAGTTGCAGACCCAGAACTTCGCACAGGCGGGCGAACATCGCGTCATTGCCCGCCGCGATCACCACAAAGCCATCCCGGGCGCGAAAGGTGGAAAACGGCGTGATCGTGGGATGCCGCGCCCCGGTCCGCCCCGGCGCGACGCCCGTGGTCGCGGCAAGCGCCACCGCATGTTCCTGAATGGCAAGCTGGGCATCCAGCATCGCCACATCGATCTGCGCGCCTTGGCCGGTCCGCTCCCGGTCATAAAGCGCCGCAAGAATGCCTTGGGTCAGAAACATCCCGGCCGCGATGTCGCCGATGCTCGCCCCCACGCGAACTGGCGGGCCATCCGCCTCGCCGGTGATGGCCATCACCCCGCCCCGCGCTTGCACGACCATGTCATAGGCGGGTTTTCCAGCCTCTGGCCCGGTCTGCCCGAAGCCCGAGACCGAGGCATAGATCAGCCTGGGGTGCCGCGCATGCACCACCTTCCAGCCATAGCCCGGCCGATGCAGGGCGCCGGGGCGAAAATTCTCGATCAGAACATCGGCGCGGGCCAGCAATTGTTCAAAGATCGCGCGATCAGCGTCGTCGGTCAGGTCCAGCGCGATGGACTGTTTGCCTGCGTTCAAGGTCGCGAAATAGGCGCTTTGGCCCGCCTTGAACGGCGGGAAGGCGCGGGTGTCGTCGCCAAGCCCCGGGCGTTCGACCTTGAGGATGCGCGCGCCAAGGTCTTGCAGCGTATGGCTGGCGAAAGGCCCGGCCAGAACATGTGTCAGGTCCAGTATCGTGATCCCGGTCAGGGGTGCCATGCGACATGCCTTTTTTGCCGTTGCGCTTTACCCATCCTTGCAGGCCGCGGCGTTCGGGGCGTTGACGCGGATCAAATCCCCCACTACCTCGCCCCCCATGGCACGCGCACCCCTCCTTCAGCTTTCCGGCATTTCCCTGACCTTCGGCGGCAATCCGGTGTTTGATGATCTGACCCTTGTGGTCCAGCCCGGCGACCGGGTGGCCCTTGTCGGCCGTAACGGGTCAGGCAAATCCACGCTGATGAAGGTGATGGCGGGGCTGGTTGAGGCGGACAGCGGCACCCGCACCATCGCCCCCGGCACGACCGTGGGCTATATGGAGCAGGACCCCGACCTTTCAGGGTTTGAGACTTTGGGCGATTTCGCGGCCTCGCACCTGCCCGACGGGATGGAATACCGCCTTGCCGTGGTGGCCGAAGGCCTGAAGTTCCGCCCCGAAGCCCCCGTTGCCACCGCCAGCGGCGGGGAAAAGCGCCGCGCGGCGCTGGCAAAGCTGCTGGCGGAAGCGCCGGACCTGATGCTTCTCGACGAGCCCACGAACCACCTCGACATCCAGGCGATCGAGTGGCTGGAGGAGGAGCTGTCCTCCACCCGCACCGCTTTTGTCCTCATCTCCCACGACCGCGCCTTTCTGCGGGCGCTGACCAAGGCCACCCTCTGGATCGACCGGGGCGAAGTGCGCCGCCGCGATTCGGGCTTTGACGGGTTCGAGGACTGGCGCGAAACCATCTGGGCCGAAGAGGATGAGGCCCGCCACAAGCTGGACCGCAAGATCAAAGCCGAGGCGAAATGGGCCGTCGAAGGCATCTCGGCCCGCCGCAAACGCAACCAGGGCCGGGTCCGCGCTTTGGCCGCCTTGCGCGAAGAACGCTCCTCGCAGATCCGCCGCCAGGGCACCGCCGCCATGGCGCTGGAAAGCGGCCCGACCTCGGGCAAGAAGGTGATCGAGGCGCAGCATCTGACCAAGTCCTTCGGCGACAAGACCCTGATCCGCGATTTCTCCTTGCGCATCCTGCGCGGTGACCGGGTGGCCTTTGTCGGCCCGAACGGCGTTGGCAAGACCACGCTTCTGAAACTGCTGACCACTGAACTTGCCCCCGATGCCGGCAAGGTCACCCTTGGCACCAACCTTGACATCGCCGTCTTCGACCAATCCCGCGCCCGGCTTGACCCCGAGGCCACGCTTTGGGACAACCTGACCGGCGATCCCCTGATGCGCGTCTCGGGCGCGTCGGATCAGGTCATGGTGCGCGGCAATCCGCGCCATGTGGTGGCCTATCTCAAGGATTTCCTCTTTGACGAGGCCCGCGCCCGCGCCCCCGTGCGCAGCCTGTCGGGGGGTGAAAAGGCCCGGCTCCTCCTGGCGAAGCTGATGGCGCAGCCGTCAAACCTTCTGATCCTTGACGAACCCACCAACGACCTTGACGTCGAAACCCTGGACCTTCTGCAGGACATCCTGGGTGACTATGACGGCACTGTCCTTCTGGTCAGCCACGACCGCGATTTCATCGACCGCATCGCCACCGCGACCGTGGCGATGGAGGGGGAGGGCAAGGCCACCGTCTATCCCGGCGGTTGGTCCGACTATGCCGCCCAACGCGGCCAGCCCAGCCTTGACCCGGTGACCCCGGCCAAAACCCCCAGCAAGACCAGCCCCACCGCCAAGGCCGACACCCCGCGCCAAAGCGCGCTGTCCTTCACCGAACGGAAACGGCTGGACGATCTGCCCGCCCAGATCGAACGGCTTGAGGCCGAGATTGCCAAGCTTGCCACCCTTCTAGCCGACCCTGATCTTTTCACCCGCGATCCGGCCAAGTTTGGCAAGGCCACGGCCGCGATGGCCGACCGGCAGACCGCCTTGTCCGCCGCCGAGGCAGATTGGCTTGACCTGGCTGACCGCAGCTGAAGTCCGCAAACCGGCCCTAAGCCCTTGATGACATTCGCGTGAGGCGGGCCCCGCGCCCGATTTCCGGCAACTTCCGGCCCAAAGCCCGCGCCCCGGTCAGCATCAATCAGCCAGTGCCGCACACGCGCAATCACCCCCGCGTGACAGGGCATTGTCCCTTACCCAATTCGCCCCCATTCCCATGCACACGGCCCGAACCTTTCGTCGCGCCCAATCCATGCAGGAGACTACCAATGATAAAAATCGCAGCAGCACTCGCCACCTTTGCCATCGTCAGCCCGGCCTTCGCCGGGGGCCCGGTGGCTGTCGCCCCCGAACCGACGGTTGAGCCGACCTTCGCCCCCGCAGCCCCCGCCGGGATCGACTGGACGGGCTTTTATGCCGGTGCCCAGCTCGGCTATGCCGATGTCGATTCCAGCACCGGAACCCTGGAAGGCAACGGCTACCTTGGTGGTATCCATGCCGGCTACCGTTGGGATTTCGGCAGCTATGTCGCTGGCGCCGAAGTCGATTATGACAGCGCCAATGTCGATCTTGGCGGCACCACCGGGTCGCTGGACGATGTCGCCCGTCTGAAACTTCTGGGCGGGGCCAAACTTGGCAACAGCCTGGTCTACGCAACCGCCGGTGCCGCACGCGCCAGCGCGACCGTGGGCGGGACCGAACTGAGCGACAACGGCGTCTTCTACGGCGCTGGCGTCAACACCGCTGTGTCCGACCGTTGGACCGTGGGTGCCGAACTTCTGCAGCACGACTTCAACGATTTCGACGGCTCCACCATCGATCTTGATGCAACGACGCTGTCGGCCAAAGTCGGCATGCGCTTCTAAGCACACCCCTGATATGCCCCTTTCCCGATTCGTCGGGGAAGGGGATCGGGCAAGCCCCCGGCTGACAGGTCCCGCCCTTAGGGGCAGGGGCCTGGCTGCAAAAGAAAGCTGCGGTCATCGCCCGCATCCGCGCGCAGCGTGACGAAACCTGTCGCCGTCTCAAAGGCCATGCCGGCCTTCTCCACGCTCACCAGCGCCGAACCTTTTTTCCCCGCAGCGATCGTGAAAGCACCCGCATCGCCTTCCATGATGCAGCCTAGCCGCGTGCTGTCCTGCACCTGGCAATAGGCCAACGCTTCCAGCGCCTCATCCGGTCGGTCGCGAAAGGAGATCGTGACCCAGACCAGCATCGCCGGGTCTTCCACCTTGGCCCCTTCCGGGCGCAGCGCGATGGGGCTGACCCGCTGCACCGGATGATCCGCCAGATGCTGCGCCGAATAGGCGCGGGCATAGCAGACAGCATCGGATGGAAACAGAACCTCTCGCGGGCTGTCGGCGGCAAGGGGGGCTGCGGCCAACAGGATCAGGATCGTCGCGTAAAACCCTGATTGACCTACCATTTCCCGCTCGCGCCCCCGCCTGAGGATCGCCCGCCGCCAAAGCCGCCACTGCCTGACGACCCGCTGCCGCCGCTGCCACTGGTGGCATTCAGCCGCGAAGAGCCGACAGATTGGCCGCGTCCCACGCGAAACTGCTTGCGGTCAACAAAACCGCAGCTCGTGCATTTCATATGCTCCATTCCAGTACCGCTGGACAACAGCGTTGCGGGCTGGATCACCTCACGGGTGCGGGTCAGTGTCGCCTCGCCGCAGCGCGGGCAGCGCTTGCGCGCCCGGGCCGAACGCCAGATCAAAAGGCCTGCGCCGCCCAGAAACACAGCCGCGCCCCCCAGGACCTGCAAGACCGGCGACCTTTCCGCTTCGAAGCCTTCGGTCACCGTGACGGGGCGACCTTCGATGAAGGGCGCAATCAGCCGCTCACGCGATGAGGCGATGCCCGCCTCGATCCCTTGCGCCATCCGTCCGTCGCGCAATTCGGGCAAGACGGCCGTGGACAAGACCCGCGCTGCGCGCCCGTCATAGACCGCATCATAGCCCGCACCCAGCGCGATGCGCACTTCCCGCGCGTCGCTGACGACCAGCATCAGGATGCCATCATTGCGCTCGGCGTCGCCCACGCCCCAGGCGTTGAACAAGGATTTGGCAAAGGCATCCAGCCGCTGGCCCGCGCCGCCGTAACTGTCGATCGACGGTAGGGTGACCACCACCATCTGCACGCCGGTTTCCGCCCGGACTGCCGCCAACATCCCCGCGATCCGGCCTTCCGCCGCCGGGTCCAGCACATCGGCAAAGTCCGACAGTGTCTCGCTCAGCGGGGCGGGCAGGGCCGGGTTGGTCACCGGCTCGGGCGCGGGGTCGGCTGTGGTCTGGGCAAAAGCACCCGGGGAACACACCCCGAGGGCCAGCGTCACCGCGATGGCAAGAGCCTTGAGTGTCATGATGCAAGCAATTCTTTGAGTGTTGTTGCAATCAACATGACATCTTCGCGACAACAGTCAAATGATCCGACCTGAACCCGGATGGCAAACACGCCATCCACCTTCGTCTGGGTCAGGTACAGCCGACCATCGTCGTTGATCCGCGCCAAAAGCGCTTCCGTCGCCGCCTCTGTTTCCAAAGCGAGGGTAAAAAGCGACAGCCGGGGTTCGGTCACGATTCGGACGCCCGGCAATGCGGCGATCTGGTCCCGCGCCTCAAGCGCCCAGGTCACATGGTTGCGGATTCGTTCTCGCAGCCCCTCCAACCCATAGGCGCGCAAAACGAACCACAGCTTCAGCGCCCGGAACCGGCGGCCCAGGGGCACGGTCCATTCGTTGAAGTTGACGATTTCCTCGCGCCCCGCCGTTTCCAGATAGATCGGACGCAGGCCAAGCGTCCGCACCTGCGCCCCGGGATCGCGCAGAAATTGGACCGAGCAGTCGAACTGCGCCCCAAGCCACTTGTGCGGGTTCAGCACCACCGAATCCGCCCCTTCGACCCCTTCCCAAAGCGCCCGGAACTCCGGGCAGATCATCGCCGACCCCGCCCAGGCCGCATCCACATGCACCGGCACGCCTGCCACCTGTGCCGCCGCAATACACTCGCCAATCCGGTCAAAGGCGCCCACGCTGGTGCCCCCC
>JAAUPC010000180.1 GCA_012036325.1 Paracoccaceae bacterium | reverse complement strand
CCCGGGCCAGACCATCGCCGCCCGCGCCTGGCCCTTCGCAATCCCGTCCGCATAGCGCGGGTCCATCGCCAGGGCGAGGGTATCCGGCCCCGCCGCCGCAGGTTCAGCCGCACCGGTCACGGTCAGGTCAAGATCACCCGCCGCCTCGGCCCCAAGGGCGGCAGCAATGTCGCGGATCGTGTGGGGCATGGGGAAACTCCGTCTGCGTCTTGACGGACAGGATTACCCCTGAACCCCGGCCAAGACCACCCCAGCCGCCTCCAACGCCTCAAAGAGCTTGGCATCCCGCCCATAGACATCGCGGCGATAGCCGATATGGCCCTTGGCATCCGGATAGGCGGTGAAATAGACCAGATGCACCGGCACCGACTTGACAAGATCGACCCTGGTTTCCTTGCCGGTATCAAGATCGGCCTGAAACTCGGCCTCCGGGTCCGCCGATTGCAGCGCCAGAAGCGCATGCGCGAGATCAAACGGGTCCGCCACGCGGATGCAGCCGTGGCTGTAGGCCCGCACCTCATTGGCGAAAAGCGACTTCGAAGGCGTGTCGTGCAGATAGATGTTGTAGGGGTTCGGGAACATGAACTTCACCAGACCCAGCGCATTCCCGTCTGAGGGCGGCTGGCGCAGACCGTAAGGGAAGCTGCGCGCCGAATAGGCGGCAAAGTCGACAGACCCGCGCGGCACCACGCGACCCCGCCCGTCAATCACCTGCAGATGGCCCACCGCATTGGGGTTCTGCTGCAACAAGGGCAGGTATTCATTCACGATGATCGACCGCGGCACCCCCCAGGACGGGTTGATGACCATATGGTCCATCTCGTCGGAAAATTCCGGGCTGCGCTGGTCGGGGACGTTCTTGCCAATCACCACCCGGGTGTCAAAGACCGTCCGGCCATCCTCGATGATCTTGGCGCGGAAATCGGGCAGGTTCACCCAGATATGCCGGGCCGACCGGTCGAAATCCAGCCAGCGCTCGCGTTCCAGCGCCACGATCACCGACTTCAGCCGCGCCTCGGGGCCGACATTCACCTCGGCAATCGTGCTTTCGCCAGCGCGGCCATCTGCCTCAAGCCCGTGGGCAAGCTGGAACGCCTGCACCGCCGCTTCCATGGCGCGGTCATAGCTTGCGGTGGCCGTGGCGCGCAGATAGCCCATCCGCATCAGCCGGTCGCGCAGCGCCACGACGGCGGCGCCGGTATCGCCCGGCTCCAGCACCCCGGCCGGACCGTCTCACCCCAGCCTCCGGTGGCAATCTGCGCCTCAAGCCCGATCTTGGCCTTCATCAGGTTCAGATAAGCTGCCGACTTTGGCATCAGCCATTGCAGCACGGCGTCCGGCTTGCCGCTGGCAATGCGCGTCAGCAAGGTCTGCGGATCGATCCGGTCAATCTCACGCAGGATGCCCGCATCCACCTTGGCCGGGTCAATCGCGCCCGAGGTCAGGTCCCGCGCCCAGGCAAGATAGGCCCGCGTCAACTCCACTTCCACCCGGCCCCGGTCCCCTTCGGATGAGGCCGCTTGCAAGGCGGCGCTCAGCGCGGCCGCGTCATAGCGGTCTACCGGCAGCCCATGGTCGGGCGCACCCGCAATCGCCGCAAGGAAAGCTTGCCGCCGCGCGACATCATCCGTGCCGGTCCAAAGCGGTTCATATCCGGTCTTGGCATACCAGGCGGTAATCTCCACCTCGTCCGAGGCGGCGACAGCCAGCGATTGTGCAAAGGCTGACACCTCTGCCTTGGCCGGTGCAGGCACGAAGGGCACCAATGCAATGGACAGGATCAGGGCAAAGGACGGCAGGCAGCGAGGGGCGGACCGGTTCATTCAACACTCATTCCCAAGGACTTGGCAGTGACAGCCAATGGTTTCTTCAAATCCGTGCGACTGTCCATTCACAAACCGGTCGGGTCGCAAGTTGCCTGGAAGATTGTATCCACTTCGGCGACAATTTTGCCCACCTCCGATGCAATCGGACAACAACGCACAAATTTCCGTGTCGTTCAGCGAAAATTTGCCGATTCCGGTTGTGCTGCAAGTCGAGCGGGCAATCGAGGCTTGGGCTTCGATTCGACTTGTGCAATAAGCCAAGGGCACTTGGGGAAGAAGTTGCACAAAAGCTGCGCGAAGGCGGTCGAAGACAGCAACGGGGACAAGCGTTAGAATGACGGACCAGAATAGTTTCGGTGTCACACGGCGTGGCTTGCTCGGCGTGTTTGCAGCAACGGCCGTGATCGCGGCACCTACCTACAGCAACGCCTTCGGTTTGCTGAAGGGCTCGGGCGACATTCGCCGCATCCGCATGTATTCGGGCCGCACCGGCGAAAGCATTGACACGATCTACTGGATCGAAGGTGAGTACATTCCCGAAGTCACGAAGGAAATCAATTACTTCATGCGTGATTGGCGGTCTGATGATGCCATCGGCATCGACATGCGGACCATCGACATCATGGCCGCTTCGCACCGCCTGATGGATGTGACTGAACCCTACATGCTTCTCTCGGGCTACCGCAGCCCGAAGACCAACGCGATGCTGCGGTCGAAATCCGGCGGGGTGGCCAAGAACTCGCTTCACATGAAGGGCCAGGCGGCGGACCTGCGGCTGAAGTCGCGGTCGGTCGGTCAGATGGCCAAGGCAGCAGCGGCTTGCGCCTCGGGTGGCGTCGGCAAATACTCGCGGTCGAACTTCGTCCACATGGATTGCGGCCCGGTCCGCAGCTGGGGCGGCTAAGCCCCGAACACCGGCAGAAAAACGGCGCCTTCGGGCGCCTTTTTCATGCGAATTTTATCAATCTTCGTCCTCAGCCTCTGCGGCCGCCTGTAGCTGTCGCCCGCGATAGCCCATCGCCACCACGAACTTTTCCGAACTGTCGGCCCGGCTGGCGGGTGGCTTCACATTCGCCACCTTGCGGAAGTTCTTCTTCAACAGCGTCTGCATCTCATTCTCGGCCCCGCCCGCAAGGACCTTGGCGACAAAGGTCCCGTCGTCCTCCAGCACGTCAAAGGCAAAGGCCAGCGCCGCCTCGACCAGCGCCACGATCCGCAAATGGTCCGTCGCCTTGTGCCCGCTCGCCGCCGCCGCCATGTCCGACATCACCACATCGGCCCGGCCGCCCAGCCAGCCCTTGACCAGCGCATCCGCGTCGTCATCAAGGAAGTCCAGCTGGTGAAGGTCTGCCCCGGCAATCGGCTCCACCTCTTGCAGATCGATGCCCAAGACCGTGCCCACCGGCTTTTTCGGGTTCTGCCCCAAGGCGTTGACCCGCACCACCGCCACCTGACACCAGCCCCCCGGCGCGCAGCCAAGGTCCACCACCCGCGCCCCGGGCTTCAGGAAGCCATAACGGTCATCCAGATCGATGATCTTGAACGCCGCCCGGCCCCGGTAGCCCTCTTTCTTGGCGCGGATCACATAGGGGTCGTTCAACTGCCGCTCCAGCCACAGCGTTGATGACAGCTTCCGCCCCTTCGCGGTCTTGACCCGCACCCGCAACTCGCGCTGGCCCCGACCCGATGTCGCTTTACCTGAGGTTGGTTTTTCCGTCATGTGTAAGGCCCGTCCCCCAGAATGCCGTCGCTGCTCATCTGCGCGTAAAGAAGCCCTTCCCTAAGGCCCCGGTCGGCCACCGACAAGCGGTCCGTGGGCCAGATCCGCATCAAGGCCTGCAGGATGGCCGCCCCCGACATGATCAGCGCATGGCGGTCACGCCCGATCCGGGGGTCATTGCGCCGCCCTTCCGGGCCCAACGACAAATATTCCCGGATCACCAGGTCAATCTGATCGCTGGTCATCTGCAACCCATCCACCTTGGTCCGGTCATAGCGCTTGAGGTTCAGGAAACTCGCCGCAACCGTGGTGACCGTGCCGCTGGTGCCGACGATCTGGAACCCCTCGCGCGGGTTGTTGGCGTTGTAGGGGCTGAAGCTTGCCAGGTTTTCCTCAAAGAACCAGCTCATCAACGCGAACCGCGCCGCGTCGTCATCGACGTCAATGAACTGGTCCTTCAGCGTCGCCACCCCCAAGGGAACGCTGATCCAGTCTACCACCCGCGCAACGGCCCCTTCGCCTTGCGCATCAAACCCCATGTGCAGCCGCATGATCGCCTTCGGCCGGTCGGGCGGAGCGACGGCAGAAAGGTCAATCCACACAAGTTCCGTCGACCCGCCGCCAATATCCACGACCAAAAGCTGCTCGGTCGTCGGGCTGACCAGCGGCGCACAGGAAATCACCGCCAGCCGCGCCTCTTCCTCCGGCGCGATGATTTCCAGCTGCAGGCCGGTTTCCCGCCGCACCTGGCGAATGAAATCGCGCGCATTCCGCGCCCGGCGGCAGGCCTCGGTCGCGACCAGCCGCATCCGGCGCACGTTGTGCTTTTCGATCTTCTTCTCGCAGATCCGCAGCGCCTGGATTGTCCGCGCCATCGATGACCGCGACAACCGGCCCGAGGCTTCAAGCCCCACGCCCAGCTGCACGGATTTGGAAAAGCTGTCCACGATGACGAATTGGCTGCCCAAGGGCTGGGCAATCAGCATCCGGCAGCTGTTCGTGCCAAGATCAAGCGCCGCATAAAGCGGGGCTGACCCAGGGTCAGTCAGGGCAGACGGTGCATCGGCGCGGGAAACGGTCCCAGGGTCGGCTTTGGGCGTCTCAACCGGCGCGTCAGTCGCGTCCGCCCTATGGGGACGCTCGGGCGTCATGTACGCCCTCCATGTGTGGTTACTCAAAAGGTAGTGCCGAACCCCCGCCCGTGCAAGCACTCAGACGCCCGCAATCTTCAGCCTTGGCCTCAACCCGGGCCGCCTCATGATCTGGATGAAGATTTTTCAAAGTCCCGCCCGTCGCCAAACGCTCTGCCCCATGCTATCGCCAAGCCTGCAGGGGGCGGGGTCGCATCCTTGCGCCGCCATGTCGAAATCCGACACCGGTTGTCGGGGATCGGCGACTATCAGTTGGATCAGTTCAGCCAAGGGAATCACCGGATCATGCCCGCTGTCACCATCGTCTACTGGCGCGACATTCCGGCCCAGGTCATCGTCGGCACCGGCCGCCGCGCGTCGAAAATTCAACTGACTGAGCGGTTTGAGCAAGCTATCGACCGCTGCGCCATGAAAATCGGCGCAAAGGACGCGGACGCCTACCTTGCCGAATGGCGCAAGGCGCAGATAGGCGAGGTTGAGGGTGACCCTGACCAGATCGCCGCAGCAGAAGCCGCGCGCCTTGAGGCGGAGTTTGACACCGCCCGCCTGAAAGACCTGATTGCTGCCGATGGCTGGGCCAAGGCCTGACCCTTTATGCCGCCGACCCCGCCCCGACCTTGAAGGAGACCGTGATGGCCCTGTTCAACTTCCGCCGCAAGGATGACGCCCCGGCCCCCACCGCCCAGCCGCTTGAGGCTTTCCTCAAGGGCTACTCGATCGAGGTGATGCCCCGCACGGCGGAAAAGGTCGAAAGCTTCCGCGACATCCTGCCCACCGGCACCCGCGTCTACATCGCCCATATCGACGGCACGCCGATCGAAGACATGGTCGCCACGGCCAAGCGCGTGGGCGATGAAGGCTACAGCGTCATGCCCCACTTCCCGGCGCGGATCATCAAGGACAAGGCCACGCTGACCGACTGGGTCGCCCGCTACAAGGACGTGGGCGTGCGGCAGGGCCTGTTGCTGGCCGGCGGCGTCGCAGCCCCGATGGGCGACTTCAGCACTTCCATGCAACTTCTTGAAAGCGGCGCCTTTTCTGGCTTTGACCGTTTGCACGTCGCCGGTCACCCCGAAGGCAACAAGGACATCGACCCCGACGGCTCTGACCGCATGGTGATGGAAGCCGCGCGCTGGAAATCGGCCTTCATGGAACGCACCGATGCCAAGATGGCCATGGCCACCCAGTTCTGTTTCGAAGGTCAACCGGTGATCGACTGGGTCAACCGCCTTGCCGCCGAAGGCATCAAGCTGCCAGTCCACATCGGCATCGCAGGGCCAGCCAAGCTGCAAACCCTGATCAAGTTCGCCATCGCCTGTGGCGTCGGCCCGTCGCTCCGCGTGCTGCAAAAGCGCGCGATGGATGTGACGAAACTCCTTTTGCCCTATGAACCGACCGAGATCCTCGAAACCCTTGCCGCCCACAAGGCCGCGAACCCTGGTTTCGGGATCGAACAGGTCCATTTCTTCCCCCTCGGCGGCATCAAGACCAATGCCCAGTGGGTCACTGACAATGGCGGCGCTTCGGGCGTCCCCGCAAACGCTGAGAAGGTTTAAGAATGACCCGCACCGTCATTGAATCCAAAACGAAAACTGTTGTCATCGGCTTTGATGAACCCTTCTGCGTGATCGGCGAACGCATCAACCCGACCGGTCGCAAGAAGCTGGCAGCGGAACTTGAGGCGGGCAATTTTGAGACCGTCATCAAGGACGCCCTTGAACAGGTCGCCTGCGGGGCCACCGTCCTTGACGTGAACTCCGGCGCTGTCTTCACCAACATGATGGCGACCGACCCGCGTTACGCAGACAACAACTTTGTCGAACCACCGCTGATGAAGGCCCTGATCGAGATCATCCAGCAAACCGTCGATGTGCCGCTTTGCATCGACAGTTCGGTCCCCGGTGCGCTGGAGTCGGGTCTGATGGCCTGCGAAGGCCGCCCGCTTCTGAACTCGGTCACTGGGGAAGAGCACCGGCTGGAACTCGTCCTGCCTTTGGTCAAGAAATACAACGTGCCGGTCGTCGCCATCTCGAACGACGATACCGGGATTTCGGAAGACCCTGACGTCCGCTTCGCCGTGGCGAAAAAGATCGTCGAACGCGCCGCTGACCACGGAATTCCCGCGCATGACATCGTGGTGGACCCCTTGGTGATGCCCGTCGGCGCGATGGGGTCTGCGGGCCAGCAGGTCTTCACCCTCGTCCGCCGCCTGCGGGATGAGCTTGGGGTGAACACCACCTGTGGCGCGTCGAACATCTCCTTCGGCCTGCCCCACCGCCACGGCATCAACGGCGCCTTCCTGCCGATGGCCATTGGTGCTGGCATGACCAGCGCCATCATGAACCCCGTCCGCCAGCAGGAAATGGAGGCGATCCGCGCCGCCAACTTCCTGATGAACCACGACCCGAACGGCGGCGAATGGATCCGTTTCGCCAAGGTGCTTGAGGCGGTCGAAGGCGGCATGACCTTCGCCGAAGCCTCCGCGGCAGCATCCCAAGCCTCAGCCGGGCGGC
>JAAUPC010000179.1 GCA_012036325.1 Paracoccaceae bacterium | reverse complement strand
GGCGGCTGACACGCGCTTGCCGCCGCCCGCACCGTCGCGCATCAGGAAAGGCCCCGCCTGCCAGTGGTGCGCGGGGGGCCATGTCGCCTCCATCACGGCGGCAATGGTGTCGGGCGTCATCCGAAAAGCCGGGTCAGGCGGATCATGGCGGCATCGAGCAGCGCCGGATCGGTGCCACGGATCACCAGATTGGTGCCATGCGCGCCGTTCTGGACGAAGGGGTAAGACCCCATCGACAGGTCTGGATATTCCGCCGCCAGCGCGCCGAAGGGACCGGCAATCTCACCCTCGCCCCGGTTGACGCGCAGGGATTGCGACAGAAGCGGCGCGCCGCCAGTCAGCTTGGGCAGGACGCTGGCGACCATGGCCTGAAAGATGTTCGGCACCCCCGCCATCACATGCACATTCCCCAGCGTGAAGCCCGGGGCGGTGGACACGGGGTTGTCGATCAGCGTTGCCCCTTCCGGGATGCGGGCCATGCGCTGGCGGGCCTCGTTGAACGGAAGACCGGCGCGGTCGTAATGCGCCTGCAGCAGCGCCATGGCATCGGCACGGTGGGTGATGGTCGCCCCCATGGCATCGGCAACGGCATCGGCGGTGATGTCGTCATGCGTGGGGCCAATGCCACCGCTGGTGAAGACATGGGTATGGGTCGCCGACAGCGCCCGGACAGCCGCGACGATATCAGCATGCACATCCGCAACCACCCGCGCCTCGCGCAGGGTGATGCCGATCCGGGTCAGTTCCTGCGCAAGATGGTGCATGTTCGAATCGCGCGTGCGGCCGGACAGGATTTCATCGCCGATCACCAGTATCGCGGCGGTTGGATTGGTCATCTGGCCCCTTCCTCTGTTCACAGTCGCGGGTATAGCCCCGCTTGCCCTGGTTTCAAAGCCCGTGGCTCTGGCCAATTGCGCCGAGGACGCCTAAATAGGGCGGACAGGAGACTTGCCTTGGACCACGTTCGCGCACGGATCACCCGGGATGGCATCCGCATCTATGAAGATGCGGACTTTGCCGGCATGCGGGCTGCGGGACGGATCGCGGCCGAGATTCTGGACGCCGTTGCTGCCATGGTCATGCCTGGCACGACCACCGCCGCGATTGATGATTTCATCACCGCTGAGATCAAGCGCCATGGCGTCACTTCGGCCACCATCGGCTACAAGGGCTATCGCCACGCGTCCTGCATTTCGGTGAATCATGTCGTCTGCCACGGCATCCCCGGCGCGCCGATCCCGATGAGCAAGTCCGAGACGATCTCGCGCGATCTGGAAAAGCGCCGCAAGGATGACGCGCTCAAGGACGGCGATATTCTGAACATCGACGTGACGGTGATCGTGGATGGCTGGTTCGGCGATACCAGCCGGATGTATGCGGCGGGCACCTTGTCGCGCATGGCCGAACGCCTGATCACTGAGACATATGAAGCCACGATGCGCGGGATTGCAGCGGTGAAGCCCGGCAACACCTTTGGCGACATCGGCCATGCCATCCAGTCCTATGTCGAAGGCAAGGGCATGTCCGTCGTCCGCGATTTCTGCGGCCATGGGCTTGGCCGGGTGTTCCACGCACCGCCGAACGTGCTGCACTACGGCCGCCCAGGCTCGGGCCCGGTGCTGGAAGAGGGCATGTTCTTCACCATTGAGCCGATGGTGAACCTTGGCCGCCCTGAAACCAAGGTTCTGGCCGATGACTGGACCGCCGTCACCCGCGACAAATCCCTGTCGGCGCAGTTTGAACATTCGGTTGGCGTGACCGCCACGGGGTGCGAGATCTTCACCGCCTCGCCCGCGGGCAAGTATTTTCCGACCTGGGGGTGACCCCCAAATTCCTTTAGCAAGGATTTTGGCCGTTAGCCCGCCACTTCAGCGCAATGGCGCCGGAACGCCCGTTTCAAAAGGTCCAGTTCCGCCCGCAACAGGCTGATCTCGGCACGAAGGTCGTCTTCCAGCGGCACTCCGACAACCAGGGTAAGATGGGCCAGGACTTTCCCCTTTGAGACGACGAGCACCGTCTGCACGCCTTCGCCCAGCACCGACGGCGGGATCGGCAGCCGGACCGCGAAACTGCCCGCCCGGCCCGGGATCGGCGTCAGGGACAACCCGTCCAGCACAAGGTCCAGATGCTGCGCCTCAAGCTGCGGGGGTGGTCCGTCCACCCCGGACAGCTCAGCTTCCCAGACCCCGGCAATGATGCGGGTCTGGGTCAAGGTCGGGGGCGATGTGTCGGGCATCAGGACCTCACAATTCGGCGCGGGGGCGTCGGCTGGCAACCAGATCGCGCAGCGTAACGCGGGCAAGGGCCGGAGCGGTGAAGATCACATCCAGCCACAGATGTTCGATCCGCGCCTCGTCCAACCCGGCATAGGCCAGGTCGAATTCCGCCAGCACATTGCCCCCGCCGGGCGGAAGATCCTGCACCAACTGCGCCAGATTCGGTCCGTGCTTCACGTTCAACCGGGCAAAGGCCGACAAGGGGCGATCCCCCGAGACAAGCGCATCGATGCGCAGGATTTGGCGCGCGCGCAGGCCCGCCACGGCTTCGGGCGGAAAGCCGATGGCGAGGGACAGGAAGGACCCCTGAAAGCCGAACACATCCAAGGACACCCCAAAGGGCGCGCGTCCGCCTCGCCCTGGTTGCGGGACTGGCGCAGGGCCACTTCACCCAAGGGGCAATCGTGAAAAAGCGCAAGGTCGTCGCTGAGAGCGGTGCGCCCGGCACCGGCCACCGCCCCGGGCAGGGCCAGCGCGCCGCGCCAGGCATCCGGGCGCCAGATCCAGTCGGTGCCAAGGGGCATGCGCGGCAGCGCCGCCCCCAGCGCCGGAGCACCCAACCGGTCGTCGGCCGTGTGGATCACCCGGTCAATCTGGCGGCGCATGGTCCGCGCCTCGGCCCGCAGGCGGCGCAGGGCAAAGGCCTCCATCCCGGGCGCCTCATCGGCGGCACTGGACCAACGCTCTTGCACCTTGCGCAGGTGCCACTGGTCCAGAAGCTGCGACAGGCGCCCAGCCATGGGCTGCCCTATTGGTCCATGTAGACGTGGCTTTCGCCCTTCGCCCCGGGATGCGTGACCGCCCCCCAGCGCGCGCCGCCGACCAGACGGGTGAACTTGTAGATCGCGCCGCTGGTGTACTGCGTCTTGCGCGGACCTTTCCATTCGGTCTTGCGCCGGGCCATTTCTTCGTCCGACACAGCCACCGAAATCTCACCCGTCAGGGCGTTCAGCGTGATGACATCGCCGTTCTGCAACAGGGCGATTGGCCCGCCATGCGCGGCCTCAGGCCCGACATGGCCGACGCAGAACCCGCGTGTGGCACCCGAGAAGCGGCCATCGGTGATCAGCGCCACTTTCTTGCCCATGCCTTGACCGGACAGGGCAGCGGTGGTCGACAGCATTTCCCGCATCCCCGGCCCGCCCGCGGGGCCTTCGTTGCGGATGACGATGACTTCGCCTTCCTTATAGGCGCGGCTTTTCACCGCTTCGAACGCGTCTTCCTCACACTCGAAAACGCGGGCCGGGCCGGTGAAGACCTGCTCGGCCTCACTCATCCCAGCGACTTTCACGATAGCGCCATCGGGGGCAAGGTTCCCTTGCAGGGCGACCACGCCGCCGGTTTTGGTGATGGGCGAGGAAATGTGATAGATCACCCGACCATCCGCTTCACCCTGGATTTCGTCCAAGCTTTCGCCGAGCGTCTTGCCGCTGGCGGTCATGCAATCCAGATGAAGCAGGCCTTCCTTGGCCAGTTCCTTCATCACCACAGCCACGCCGCCAACCTCATGCAGGTCCTTGGCTACGTATTTGCCCCCCGGTCGCAGGTCGACGAAGTAAGGCGTGTCCTTCATGCAGGCGGCAACGTCGAAGAGGTCAAAATCGATCCCCGCTTCGTTGGCCAGCGCCGGCAAATGCAGCGCCGCGTTGGTGCTGCCCCCCGTGCAACCCACAACGCGCGCCGCGTTTTCCAGCGCTTTCCGCGTCACGATATCCCGCGCGCGGATGTTCTTTTCGATCAGATGCATGACGGCGACGCCCGACGCCTCACCATATTGGTCGCGGCTTTCGTAGGGGGCTGGGGCGCTGGACGAATTCAGTAGCGCCAGACCAATCGCCTCACTCACACAAGCCATCGTGTTCGCGGTGTACTGCGCGCCGCATGCGCCACTGGATGGGCAGGCGACCCGCTCCATGATCTCAAGCTCCGCATCCGACAGGTTGCCCGCCTGGTGCTTGCCCACGGCTTCGAACATGTCCTGAACGGTGATGTCCTGGCCTTTGTAGCGGCCCGGCAGGATCGACCCGCCATAGATGAACACGCTTGGCACGTTGAGGCGCACCATCGCCATCATCATCCCCGGCAAGGACTTGTCGCAGCCCGCAAGGCCCACAATCGCGTCATAGCAATGCCCGCGCATTGTCAGCTCAACCGTATCGGCAATCGCATCGCGTGAGGCGAGCGAGGACCGCATCCCCTCATGCCCCATGGCAATGCCATCGGTCACGGTGATGGTGGTAAACTCACGCGGGGTGCCGCCGCCCTTCTTTACCCCATGCTTCACGATCTGCGCCTGACGGTTCAGCGCGATGTTGCAGGGGGCGGCTTCGTTCCAGCAGGTCGCCACGCCCACCCAGGGCTGATGGATCTCTTCCTCGGTGATCCCCATCGCGTAGAAATAGCTGCGGTGCGGGGCGCGCGCCGGGCCTTCGGTCACATGGCGGCTGGGAAGCTTCGACTTGTCGAAACGCTGGTTGGTCATGGCGGCTCCTTGGCAAGCAATCGGGCAGGCTATGGCATCGCCCCAGCGATAATGGCCCGCCCGCGCAGGGGCAAGCCG
This sequence comes from Paracoccaceae bacterium, assembly GCA_012036325.1. Lineage (GTDB taxonomy): Bacteria > Pseudomonadota > Alphaproteobacteria > Rhodobacterales > Rhodobacteraceae > Tabrizicola. Next base: position 2,405 of record JAAUPC010000179.1, on the reverse strand, counting down.
AATTGGTCAGCGCGGGGTTAGCTGCCGTTGATTGCCACCGTGGCCGACTGCATGATGCCATCCAGCGACAGGCGCAGACTGTCCACGGCACCGACGTAAGCCTCAAGCGGGCCAGCCAGCGCGGGCACCATGACGCCAAGTCGGGGCGCTGCGGTGTAGATTGCAGCCCCGATGATGGCGATGGTCATGACCATCAGAAAACCGCTGCGAAAGCCCTTGCCTCGCCCGGCAGTGGGGCGGGCTGCACGAAATCCTCACTGGGCACTTCCGAGGGGCGCAGGGTGGAATTGATCTCTTCCACGTCCGGCAGAAGATCACGGCGGGCCGAGGGTTTCAGGGCGGCATCGCCGTCATGGTCCGCCGTGACGGAATTGGTGGCCACGAGGACCGGCTTTGACCGGCCGGGCATCGCGGCATCGAGCCCAAGATCTGTCTGGCTTTCAAGGGGGCGGGCCTCGGCGCGGCGGGCTTGGGCCTCACGCTCGGCCTCTTCGCGCAGGATCGCAAGGACACTTTCATCCACCGCATAGGCCGCAGCCGCGGCGGCAGAGGGCGCGGGGTCGATATCCGCTTCGTCGGTATCCGTGGCGTCTTTTGCAAGGTCCGGTTCGACCTCAGGCTCTGCATCGGCGGCATCCGTCACGGCAACCGCCTCATACGCCAGAGCCGCTTCCGGCTCTAGCTGCGGCTGGGCCGGTTGCGCGGCTGACAGGTCATCGGCCTTGGCGTCCGGGGTGGCGGCGCTGTCGACGGGGTCGATGGACCCGACATCTTCGACAGGCGCAGGTTCGTCGACGGGCTTGGCGTCATCGGCGGCCAAGGCAACAGTCTCGGCCACATCCTCGGGAACGGGGTCCACAGCGTCTTCCGCTGGGCTGGCGTCTACGGCGTCTTCGGCTTTGGCGGCGGCACCGTCGTCTTCAACAACAATCGCCTCGGCGGCAACGACCTCATCTGCGACGACCACCGCCTCGGCGACGGCCAGATCGGCTGCGGGCGCTTCCGGTGCAGGTTCTTCGACTGCGGGGCTGACCACCTCGGCCGGGGCAGGCGCTACTTCGGCGACCGGGGCCGGATCAGCCACCGCCGACGCGGGACGTGGCCGCATCTGGAACCACGAATGTCCGCAGTTCGCACATTGGACGTCCCGGCCAATGTCCGGAATCGCATCTTCCGGAACTTCGTACTTGGCCTCACAATTCGGGCAAACCAACCGCATTCTTGTCCCTCAAAGCCTGTTCCCGGCTCCCCCAACTTGCTTTGTAAACCTTAATTCCTGTTGTTCCAAGGCTTTGTAGCGTGCTCTTGTGCAATCCTTGACGCCTGTGCGATGGAAAGCGCAGTCGCAGAGCAGCGGGCTGCGGCCAAACCAGCCTCAAGACCGGCAAACCGGCCAAGGAAACCCCAGAGGGACTGTCGTGATCGCCTTTGACAACGTGGCCTACAGCTATGGGGGCGGGGACCTCTTGTCCGATGTCTCGCTTCGTCTGGCTCCGGGATCGTTTCATTTCCTGACCGGGCCGTCCGGGTCGGGCAAGTCGACCTTCCTGAAACTCGCCTATGCCGAGCTTCAGGCAACCTCGGGCAAGGTCACGCTCTTTGACCGCGACGTCAAAAGCCTGTCGCGCGATGACGTGGCCCGCACCCGCAGGCGCATCGGCATCGTGCATCAGGATTGCAAGTTTCTGGATCACATGTCGCTGGCCGCCAACATGGCGCTGCCCTTCACCGTGTCCGACCGCGAAAGCGATCCGCAGGACATGAAGGACCTCTTGGGCTGGGTCGGGCTGGACCATCTGGCCGATGCCCTGCCGCCGCAGCTTTCGGGCGGCGAACGCCAGCGCGCCGCCTTGGCCCGCGCGGTGATCGTTGACCCTGACGTGATCCTGGCCGATGAGCCCACCGGCAATGTCGACTGGGAGATGTCCTTGCGTATCCTGACCTTGCTGGTCGAGTTGAACCGCATGGGCAAGACAATCCTGGTTGCGACCCATGACCTGAACCTGATCCGTCAGGCCAAGGCGCAGATCCAGGCGCGTGTCCTGCGCATCGCCAAGCACCGGATTCAGCTTGCCGGGGCCGACCTGTGAAGTTCCCTGCCGCCAAACCCGCCAGCCCCAGCACCCGCGCGCTGCAGGTGGTGCCGCCGTCTGGCCCGACGGCCTGGCTGACCACCTTCACCGCCGGAGCGATGACCTTCCTTTGCGTCTTCGCGCTGGCCCTATCGATTGCTTCGGGTCGCCTTGCCGACCGCTGGTCCGAGGCGCTGGCCCGCACCGCCACCATCCGCCTTTCCGCCCCGGCCGATCAGGTGCAGATCCAGACTGACGCGATCCTGTCCGCGCTGGCCACCACCCCCGGCGTCGCCAGCTTCCGCGCCATCGACGACGCCGAGGCGTCGCCAC
>JAAUPC010000178.1 GCA_012036325.1 Paracoccaceae bacterium | reverse complement strand
AGCCCCCGAAAGCCCAGCCCCCGAAGCCCTTGCTTCTGACACCTCAGCCCCGAACCCGGCACCTGAGGCTTTGGCAAGCGCCCCCGCCACAGAGACGGCCACAAATCCGGCCCCTGAGACGGCCCCTGAGACGGCCCCTGCGGCGGCCGAACCGGTACCAGCCGCAGCGTCGATAACCATCACGGTCCAGCCCGGCTTTACCCTCTGGGGCATCGCGCAAGAGAGGTACGGCGATGGTGTTCTTTATGTGCAGGTGTTCGAAGCCAATGCCGACAAGATCCGGGACCCGAACCTGATCTATCCCGGTCAGGTCTTCACCGTGCCCCAAACGGCCAGTCCCGCGCCCCCCTGAGGGTCTGGAGAAGGACCTGCTGCGCCGCAACCGCCAGTCCGTGCAACGCGGCCATGGGAACAGGCGGCCAAGACCTCGGGGTGGTCGGAACAACAGTCATTCAGCAGGTATGAGATCGTCTGCCCCAGCCCCGACGTGTCGACGCTGTAGATTACATTCCGTGCTTCTTTTCGCGACCGCAGCAGGCCCGCCTGCTCCAGCGCGGCAAGGTGGAACGACAGGCGCGGTGCCGCAAGTCCCAGGGCTTGCGCAATCCGGCCCGCAGGCATACCAGCCACGCCAAGCGGGATCAGCAGGCGGATCAGATCCAGCCGGGTCTCATGCGCCAATGCCCCAAGGGCCGCGAGGACTTTACTTCGTTCCATCGTTCAACTATTCAAGAAGCGTTGAAATAACCTAACCGAACCAAAGCCGCATCGCAACGCCCGATCACGCGGTTTTCCCAGGAAATGATGATGCGCCGGTCCACTGCCACTTCTGCCGATATCCCAGCAAAACCTGCGTCCGGGATGTCCACCCTGCGGCGCGTAGCCCCCTACCTGTGGCCCGAGGGCCAGCCTTGGGTGAAACGCCGTGTCGTGCTGGCGCTGGTCTTCCTCCTCTTGGCCAAGCTGGTGTCGGTCTCGACCCCCTGGATCTACAAACTGGCGGTCGACAATCTCTCAGGCGATGCGCCGGATACCGGCATGATCCTTGGCCTTGGCGCGGCGGGTCTGGTGGTGGCTTACGGGCTGGCGCGGCTGGGCACCGTCATCTTCGGTGAGATGCGGGATGCCGTCTTTGTCCGCGTCGGCCAGCGTGCAATCCGCCGCCTGGCGATTGAGACCTTCACCCATATCCACCGCCTGTCCTTGCGCTATCACATCACGCGCAAGACCGGGGGCCTTAGCCGGATCATCGAGCGCGGGGTCAAGGGCGTCGACTTCCTGCTGCGCTTCCTTTTGTTTTCCATCGGGCCGCTGATCCTTGAATTGACCATGGTCTCGATCATCTTCGCGCTGGTCTTCGGCTGGGAATATGCCGCCGTCGTCATCGTGACCATCACGCTTTATGTGGCCTTCACCTTCAAGGTCACCGAATGGCGGGTGAAGCTGCGGCGCGAGATGAACGATCAGGACACCGACGCCAACCAGAAGGCGATTGACAGTCTGTTGAACTTCGAAACCGTCAAGTATTTCAATGCCGAAGAGCGTGAAGCTGACCGCTACGACGGCGCGATGCGGCAGTATGAAACGGCAGCGGTGAAGACCGGGCTTTCCCTCAGCTTCCTGAACGTGGGTCAGGCCGCGCTGATCACCACCGGCCTTGTCATCGTCATGGTGATGAGCGCGCTTGGCGTGCAGGCTGGCACCTTGACCGTGGGCGATTTCGTCATGGTCAACGCCTACATGATCCAGATCACCATGCCCCTGAACTTCCTTGGCACCGTCTACCGCGAAATCCGGCAGGCGCTGGTGGATATGGGGGAAATGTTCGGTCTTCTTGGCCAACCGGCTGAGGTGACCGATGACCCGGACGCCAAGCCGCTGGCCGTCAAGGGCGGCGAGATCGTCTTCGACAACGTCCATTTCAGCTATGAGGCCGACCGCGAAATCCTGAAAGGTATCAGCTTTCGCGTCGGCCCCGGCCAGCGCGTGGCGCTTGTTGGCACCTCCGGGTCCGGCAAGTCCACCATCGGGCGGCTCTTGTTCCGGTTCTATGACATCCAGTCCGGTGCCATCCGGATTGACGGGCAGGATATCCGCCACGTCACGCAGACCAGCCTGCATCAGGCGATTGGCGTCGTGCCGCAGGACACGGTCCTTTTCAACGATACCGTCCTTTACAACATCGCCTACGGCCGCGCCGGGGCCTCGCGGGAGGAGATCGAGGCCGCCGCGCGCGGGGCCAAGATCCATGACTTCGTGGCCAGCCTGCCGCAGGGCTATGACACGACCGTGGGCGAACGCGGGCTGAAGCTTTCGGGCGGGGAAAAGCAGCGGGTGGGCATCGCGCGGACGCTCTTGAAAAACCCGCCGCTGTTGATCCTGGATGAAGCGACAAGCGCCCTTGACACCCAGACCGAACGCGCGATCCAGGACAGCTTGCGTGAGATGGGGCAGGGGCGCAGCGTCATCACCATCGCGCACCGGCTGTCCACTATCGCCGATGCTGATCTCATCATCGTGCTTGAGGCGGGCCAGATCGTCGAACAGGGCCGGCATGAAGAGCTTCTGGCCCGCAAAGGCCGCTATGCCGCGATGTGGGAACGCCAGTCCGCCGAAGAGGAAACCGAGGTTGCCGCCTGACTTCGCATCTCTGTGAAGCTGCCCAGATGACAGGCTTTTTCCTTTGACCGTCCGGTCAGGCTTGGCCAGACTGCGGCCACTCTGAAGGGATGGGTCATGATGCGGCGCGTGGTGCTTGGGCTTTTTGTCTGGCTGGGGTTGGTGTCGGCCGCGCTGGCGGAAAAGCGCGTGGCGCTGGTGCTTGCGGCGGAAGATTACAGCCTGATCCGCCCGCTTTCGAACCCCGCGAACGATGCCCGCGCGATGGAAGACCTGCTGGAAAAGCTGGATTTCGAGGTGTTCGTCGAAACCGACCGCGACCTGCGCCGGATGCGCCGCGCGCTTGAGGATTTCAAGGCAGACGCCGCCGGGGCGGATGTGGCGCTGCTGTTCTTCGCCGGTCATGGCGTGGCGCTGGACGGGGTGAATTACCTTCTGCCAACCGATGCTGACGGGTCCTCACCCGAAGCGCTTGCCGCCACTGCGCTGCCTTTGGCTGAGGCGCAAGAGGCGCTGCGCGCCGTGGCCCCGGTGGCCATTGTCCTTCTGGATGCCTGCCGCGACGACCCCTTTTCCGGGGGCGGCACCGAAGGGAGGGGTGCGGGCGCGCTAGACGATACGGCCCCGGTTCCGGCAGGCACGCCGACCCCGGGCCTTGGCCGGATTGGCCGGGCGGATGGCTTCCTTTTCGCCTTTGCCGCCGCCCCGAATGAAACCGCCTCAGACGGCGAGGAAGAGAATTCCCCCTTCACCGCCGCCCTTGTCCGCCACCTTGGCACCGCCGGGGTTGAACTGCGCACCGCGCTGACGCTGGTCCAGCAAGATGTCTATGACCGCAGCCGGGGCAAGCAACTGCCCTACATCGAAAGCGGGTTGCCGGAACTTGTCTTCATCACCGGCGAAGGGGTCTTGCCCGAACGCGACCAGCTTTTGATCGCCATGGCCGACCTGACGCCCGACCTGCGGGCCGAAGTGGAAACCCTGGCGACCGAACGCAACCTGCCGCTCGCCCCCTTTACGCAGCCCTTCTGTCAGCCGATCTGGGCGACCAGACCCCCGAAGACCGCGCCCGCCTGCTGATGGAGGCGGCGCTGTCCTACGAACAGTTCCAGTCCGAACTGCAGCGCTTCCAGTCTGATGACCCCCGCGTCGCCGACCTGCGCGCCCGGGCCGAGGAACAGCTGACCCTCGGCGCTTTCGACGCCGCCCGCGCGCTTCTGACCGAAGCCGCCGGGATCGACGCCACTGCCCGGACGACGATCCGCGAAACCTATGTCTCGCGCACCTTGTCCGAAGCGGCGACGCATCTTCTGAACGCGAACGCCGCCCGCACCGACCTGCGCTATGATCTGGCGATTGCCGACCTTGGCAAGGCCGTCGCCCTATACGTCGAGATTGAGGGCGAAGCGATCGATCGCGAGACCGAGTTCAGCTACATGCAGGCGCTGTCCGACCTGGGTGAGTTGCAGCTGGTGGCGGGCAACAGCCAGGCGGCACTGGACGCTTTCGGGCGGCGCAGCGGCTATGCCCAAGCCAAGGTTGAGGCCGACCCGACGGATGTGGACTGGGTGCGTGAACTTGTGTGGTCGCTGAACAGCGTTGGTAACGTCCTGCAGCAACAGGGCTTCCAGCGCGAAGCCGAAGCCGCTTTCGCCAGCGCCTTGGAGTTTTCCGACTGGCAGGCCGGGCAGATGCCCGATGACCCCGACCTGATCCGCGACGGCCAGGTCGCGCGCAACAAGGTGGGTGAAATCAGGTTCGCCAAGAACGACTTCCCCGGTGCACTTCAAGCCCACCGTGAGGCTTTGGCCATGGCCGAGGCACTGCTTGCGTCCAACCCCGGCAATGTCACCTACCGCCGCGACATCGCCTTTACGCAAGAAAGGGTGGGTGACGTTCTGGTGCAGATGGGTGACCAGGCCGGTGCCAGCGCGGCCTTCGCTGTGTCGCTTGAGGTGACCGAAGCCCTTGCCGCCGAATTTCCTGCCGACGAAACGATCCGCCGCGACCTTTCGGTCAGCTATGAGCGGATTGGCGACATGCTGATCGCCGAACGTGATTATGACGGCGGCCTGGAAAGCTATGGCAAGGCGCTGGCAATCCGCGAGGAACTGGCCGCCCTTGACCCCGACAACAAGCTGCGCCAGCGCGACCTGTCGGTGACCTTTGAACGTATCGGCGACATCAATGCCCTGCGCGGCGATTATGACTCGGCGCTCTTGGGGCATCAGGCGGCGGTGGCCATCCGGGAAAAGCTGGCGACGCTCGACCCCACGAACATGCTTTGGCAGCGTGATCTGTCGGTCGGCCTGGAACGGTTGGGCGACACCTACTTTGGCCTGAATGACCTTGTCAGTGCCCTTGCTGTTCAGGAACGCTCACAGGCTTTGCGCGATGCGATCGTGGCCCTTGATCCCGAAAACCTGCCCCGGCAACGCGACCTGGGCGTGGCACTGGAAAAGATCGGTGACATCCGCTCAGCCATGGGGGACGAGGCGGGGGCCGTGCAGGCCCATGAACAGGCGCTGGCGCTGCGCTGGTCCCTTGCTTTGGCGGACCCCACCGTCTTGCAATACCGGCGCGACATCACCTTGTCCTTAAGTCGGCTGGCCACGATCCACATCGCAAACGGTGACTACGGTCTGGCCGAAGCGATGCTGGCCGAAGCGGTAAGCCTGCGGGCGGAAATGGTCGGGGCCACGCCGGACGCGGTCTTTGCCCTGCGTGACCTGTCCATCGCGCAGAACGATCACGCGATGAGCCTGCGGGCCCTTGGCTTCAAGGTCGAGGCTTTGACCGTCAGCCAGCAATCGCTGCAAACGGTGGACCGGCTGTTGCAGCTTGCACCGGATGTGGCTGTCCATGTGCACGACCGGCTGGTGACGCTAAACGGGCTGGGGGACGCACAGGTGGCGCTGGGCGACAATGCTGCAGCGGTGGACTCCTTTGGCCAGATGGTCGCGGCGGGCAGCCAGCTTCTGGACATTGACGCTTACCATGCGCCCTGGGCTGCAGACCTTGCCGTCGCGCTGGCGCGTCTGGGGGATGCGCAGGCCGCGACCGGCGATCTTGCGGGCGCGCTCAAAAGCCAGCAGGACAGCCTTGCCCTGCGCAACTGGCTGGTTCAGGACGACCCGAACGACCTGGCCCGATATCGCAACCTTGCCACCAGCTATGAACGCGTCTCGCGCGTTTTGTCTGACCTTGGCGACATGCAACCCGCGTTGGAGCATCAAGAGGCCAGTGTCTCGATCCTGCGGGACCTTTCGGCCGCTGTTCCGGCAGATGTCTCGTACCGGATCGGTCTGGTGCTTGCGCTTGATCTCAAGGCCGCCCTTCTGGAAGACCCAAGACCCACCAATCAAGAGGCCCTGGCAATCCTAGAAGAGATGTATGCCAACGGCACCTTGCCTTCGGACTATGTCGAATGGATATTCATCCTGCGCCGCAGCCTGGGTCTGCCCACGGAATTCTGACCGCGTCTTGGCCGCCCGCAGACGGGGCAGGGCTTGGCAACCCGCCGCCTTTGCCTGTAAGACGGGGACAACAGAACACGGGGCCAAAGAAGCAGGGCCAAAAGCACGGGGAACGGGCACCTTGAGCAATCCTGACAGTTTCATCGAGGAAGTCACCGAAGAGGTGCGGCGCGATCGGCTGTTTGGCCTTTTCCGCAAGTATGGCTGGATCGGTGGCGTCCTCGTGGTGGCGCTGGTTGGTGGCGCGGCCTGGACGGAATGGTCGAAGTCGCGCGCCGAAGCCCGGGCTGAAGCCTTTGGCGACGCGATCCTGGATGCGCTTGACCAAGGCACGCCGCAAGAACGCCGCACGGCCCTTGCGGCAGTTCCGGTCGATGGCGAACAGGGTGCGCTGTTGCAGCTGATCCTGGCGTCTGACCCGGATGAAGACCGCGCAGCCACGCTGGCCGCCCTTGACCGTGTCGCCGTCGATGCCAGCCTGTCACCGGTCTACCGCGATCTGGCCGTGCTGCGCCGGGTCCTGGTTGCCGGGGCAGAGGTGCCGCTAGCAGACCGCCGCACGGCCTTGCAGGGCATTGCCGTCGCTGGCCGCCCCTACCGCGCACTGGCTGAGGAACTTCTGGCCTACCTTTTGGTTGAAGAAGGCAAGACGGATGACGCCATCACTGCGATGACCACGCTGATGCAAGACCAAGAGGCGTCTGGCGCGCTCAGGGCGCGGCTTGGGCAGATGGTGACGGCGCTGGGCGGCACGGTGCCGGACCGCACTTCGCCCGTTCCTGCCGAAGCTGACGGCGGCTCGGACTGAGGTGCGATGATGGCGCAAAGGAAAGGCTACTCAAGCATGATGATCCGGCAGACGGCGGGCAAGGTTCTGGCGGGCAAGGTTCTGGCAGGAATTGGGCTTCTGGCCCTCCTCTCCGCCTGCGCCGAGCGTGAGGTGATCCTGCAAGGCGAACGCTTCCCGATCCGCGCCGATCTTGATGCGAGCGTCCCGGTCGAAGGGGAACCCGCCCCCGTCGCCCCGACGGATGCGGAAAACCAAAGCCTGCCGATCGCTTTGCCCGCGCAAACCAATTCCGGTGACTGGACGCACCGCGCCGGCAACGCCCGCCACCTGATGCCGCATGCCGCCCTCAGCCCCGCGCCCG
>JAAUPC010000177.1 GCA_012036325.1 Paracoccaceae bacterium | reverse complement strand
GAGGTATGAAGCCTCCATTGCGTAACTGGGGTGAGGACTATAGAGAGATGATTGCTTGATCGCTTGAAGTTCGTTGGCATAGACTGACTGCCTTTCGCTATTGCGTTCGGTTGCAGCCGCGACGCTGGCGCGGCGCATCCGATGAACGCGGCCGTTATCCCGCGGTCCGGCGGTGTTCGTTCAGCCTTGCCGGCTCACCATGAAGTTGATCCAGATCGGGGCGAAGGGGGACGTGCAACCTTTCGAACGGGATAGTCCCGATAGATTCCCAACGTCTCTCCAATGGCGAGGGCTCGCTTGCGGAGTTTTGCGAAGTGGATTCCGATTTCCGCAAGAGTACTGTTCATCGTCCACTGTACCACGCAATCGGCACTGCCCATTTCGGACTCGATGCGATCCAGTAGTGCCGAGACGTCGAGCCCGTCCGGATTCTTCACGATACGCTCGGCGGTCAGGCTCCAGGCGGCGCGGGCCACCCAGCGGTCGTCCGTGGCCATCCATTCCTGGCGAAGAGCCTCCTTGTCGGGGTGCTGCTTGACGACATAGGCGATGAGCCAGTCCGCCACGCGCACATACGAAATGGACCGCACCAGCCGATCCATCTCCTTGGCCGACAGCTTCTTTGGCTGGATCAGCAACGCCGCCAGAAACTGGGCAGGACCAGCACCAGGATCGCCAGCAGGCCCAAGCGGCCAAGGATCATGCACAGGGTCATGATCGCAATCGCGCCTGCGGGAAAATCGATGAAGGTCCCGGTGCGTTCGACCAGCGGGCCAAAGCCGTAGCCGACATTGCCCAGCGTGGTCCAGACCGCAAACAGGGCCGACACCGGGTCAACCCCCAAAAGCGTCAAGGCGACGGTCATCACGCCCAGGATCAGGATGAAGCTGGACACGAACAGGATCAGCGCGTTCAGCACGTCCTCTTCGACCGACCGCCCATCATAGCGGATCGGGTCGACGCTGGACGGGCTGCCAATCCGCCGCACCTCACGCCAAAGGACCGCTGCCATCAACTGCAACCGGAAGACCGACAGCCCCGCAGCCGATGACCCCGAACAGGCCCCGATCACCCCGATGACAAAGGCCACCACCAGCATGAACCCGCCCCAGGTGGGAAAGCTGCCGGAAAAGAACCCGGTCGAGGACATGATCGAGGTCAGGTTGAACAAGGTCTCACGGAATGTCGGCTCCAGCGCGGCACCGGTGGTCCAGACCCGCCAGAGGCAGACCGTCAGCACCGCCGCACCCAGCCAGCGCAGATAGGCCCGCACTTGCGCGTCCTGCCACAGGGGAGCGGGCGACCCGTTCACCAGCTGCACATAACGGATGTAGGGCAGACTGCCGAGCAGCATGAACAGCGCCCCGAAATACTGACCCGCGCCAATGTACTTGTTGAACGACACATCCGAAGGCGAAAAGCCCCCGGTCGCAATGGTGGCAAAGCCGTTCACCACCGCATCCAATGCCGTCATCCCGATGGCGGAATAGACCGCGATGCAGGTGACCGTCAGCCCGACATAGACCACCATCAACTGCCGGGCGATGTCAGTGGCACGCGGCAGCGCTTTGCCGAAGGTGTCAAACCCCTCGGTCCGGAAGAATTGCATGCCGCCCACGCGCATCAGCGGCAGGAAGATCATCGCGATGAAAGCGATGCCAAGCCCCCCCAGCCAGTTCAGCATGCCCCGCCACAGGTTCATGCCAATCGGCAGATCGTCCAGCCCATAGATGACTGTGGCTCCGGTCGTGGTAATGCCCGACACCGCCTCAAAATAGGCATGTTGCAGGTTCAACCCCGGCGCGCCGAAGTAGAAGGGCAGCGCCCCGAACAGGGGGACGAGCCCCCAGATGCAAGCTGTCAGCAGATAGGCCTGCCGCGTGTCCAATGACTTGCCCAGCGCGTTGCCGGTGGACAGCGTCAGCGCCCCCCCGATCACCCCGGTGATCGCGGCTGAGGCCGCAAAAGCCGCGCCATTGTCCAGTCCCGCCCGCCAGTCAATGACGGCCGGGGCCAGCATCAGGATCGCCAGGACGATCAGGATACGGCCGACGACATAGGCAACGGGGCGAAAGTCTACCATGGTCGGGCATGGCTACGCGGCCCCGGGCCTTGCGTCAATCACCCGACGTGGAACAGGCTTTGGAAGAGGCGCGGGTCCAGGCTTTCCGCCGCAAACGTCTCACCCTCCGTCAGAAGGCTGACCGCGTCATGGCTGTGCAAGCTTTCCTGATGGCTGGCGATCACCCGAAAGTCGCCAATCCGCCGGTCGGCCTTCAACTGCGCGCAAAAGCTGCGGGCGGCGTCTTCAACGAAGATCGGGTTCGCGGCGTTCAACTCGGCAAAGGCCTGCTCATCCTCACGCTTGACCATCACCTGCGTCTCGGTGACCACGCCTGCGCGCGCCATATCCACCAGGTCTTCGAACCAAAGAACCGCCCCCGGCTTCACCTCAACCGAGATACGCGCGACCGACCTTTGCGAATGCGGCGTGGCCAGGTGGCCGCGCGTCATCCGGGCGTGTTCCGACAGTTCCAGGCTGCAAGGGCAGGTCGAGGAATAGACATAGTCGAGATGGATGATCTTCTTCCGGACCCCCGCCACGTCCACCACTTCCAGCGCCAGATCATAATACTGCCACCCGACCAGCCCCGACCGCAGCGAGGTGATCTGCATCGGGAACGACACCCGCATCTGAATGCGCGCATCAAAACTGCCAAGGTCAGTGAGGTAGTCCTCCAACGCCGCCTCAACCACGCCAAAGGAAAACGCCGCGTTCGCATGGGCATAGAAAGACCGCATGATGCGGCTCATGTTGATGCCCTTCTTTTCCGCCTCAAGGCTGACGGTGCCGGTCACGCTGGTTTCCAGCAGGATATGGCCGCCATCCCGCGTCTCATAGCGGATCGGCAGGCGGAAATTCGAAATCCCCACATGCTGGATGCGCTGCTTTGCGCCCACGATCAGGCTGGACGGCCCGTTCTGCAGGTCCGGCAGCGTTGCGCGATAGGCGTCATCCACCCGAAACTCCGGGTATGCCCGGCTAAGGGCCGGATAGCTTTGCCCCGGCACAAGGTAGCCCAGCGCTGAATCCAGCGTGGCAATCTCATCGTCCGAGGCTTTCCCCGCCCACTGGCGCAAGGTGGCAAGTGCCGCCGCAGCCTCTTCGCGCGACGGTTTGCGGTCGAAATCGGGGGTGTGGATGTTCATGGGGGGCCTTTCGGTTCTGGCAGGGTGGGCCCCGCCGTCAATGTCATCAGGTATACGCGGCAAGTGCGCCACTGGATCAGTCAGATAGGCACGAACAGCATGACCTGCAACGCTGCAAGCGTGGATCATTTCCGAGCATGAAAGAAAGCGCGGGCCAACCGGCCCGCGCTTTGTTGACAGGTCCTGTGTCTTCACGCGGACGCGCCGCAGGATGCAAGGTCAAGCCCCCCCACATCTTCACCATCATCGCGCGCCTTTACGTTATGACTTCAGTATCCCGGTCCGTAATGCAGAACTTCTTCCCGAAATTCTTCTTCAGCGATGGCCCGAGTGCGTTTGTCTGCCCAATGGATCTCGGTGAAGCCCGCCTCGTCGTAAGACGTTTGAAAATAGCTGATCGTAACACCCGACAATACGAGCTTGTAACCGTTATCGGTAATGACGGTCAGTCTGCCAGTGGAGGACACCGTGATTCTGCACCCGCTGCAGCGAAGCGTTTTTGCAAACTCGGTCACCTGTTTGACCAACTCTTCAGGCGACAGCTCTGCCAGCGCCGCTTTCGGCTTTGGCTGAGGATCATCCCGATCACTGGACGAAGATGAGTTCGAGACGTTGATCGGAAGTGTCGGTTCGTTAGCCGGAGGATCAACAGAATCAGTCGGACCGGTCGGGCCTGTTGGATCAGTCGGGTCAAAGGGAACGATTGGGCCAATCGGACCGTTGGGATCGGTCGGGTCGGTGGGATCAGTCGGGCCGGTCGGGTCCGTGGGGTCGGTCGGGCCTGTGGGATCAGTCGGATCGGTGGGGTCGACCTGCGCATGGGCTGCGGAAATGGCAATCTGGAACGCTCCGGACGCGTCAAAGGTCGCAGACAGCGGGACCGCCGCGAAAACTGCGGCCAGCGCAGAGGAGGACAGCAGCTTCATGATCGTGGATCCAAGACGCATTCAGAACTTCTCCAGGAATTGAGGGTAATCTCAATTACCTCTGTCACGGCGAAATAAGGCGCGATCTTGCGCCAATAGCAGCGCCCTTGCGTTGAAAGGTCGGTCTTTTCAGGCCGCAAGTGCCTGATGTAGATCACGGATCAAGTCGCCCGCGTCCTCCAGCCCCAAAGACAGGCGGATCAGCCCCGGAGTGATGCCAAGCGCGTCGTTCTGGTCCTGCGCCAGCCTTTCGACTGGCGCAAGCATTCACGTGGCGAAGCATTCAGGACGTTGGTCAGCTTGCCTTCACTGTCACTTTGCCGCCCGACAGGGTACTGACGACCATGAGGACTGCTTTCACTCTTGGGTCAGTAACGCTAAGCTCCAAGATTTCGGCGTAGGTACCATTTGTCCGCCCGGCTACACTGTTCAGTGCGGCTTTCAAGGCCGGCGGAAGTTTCTGAACGTCGGTCGTGTCGTTGAACTCTTGGCCCTTGGTGAACTGAACCATGAGCTGGCGCAAAGATCCCTCCGCCACAGCGCGGGTCTCGTATGCTTTCACGGCGGATACGGTCAGCGTGTTGCCAACCTTGAGTTCCGTCGAAACTGTGGTCCCCGACAGCGTCGTCGTCGTTGCGATCGAGAGGCCCCCGCCAGTGACTTCCGTTGTCGCGAATTTCAAGTCGCCCTTGCTGTTCACCGTTCGGACGCATGTGGCCGGGCATGTTACCGTTTTTGCAAATTCGGCAGCCTGCGCTTTGGTCACCACAGGCTCGCCGGAAACCTTGGTGACCGGCGTTTTTGCCGGGTCATCGTTATCCGACGAAGACGTTTTCTGCTGCGACAATGTCGGGGGATTGGTGCCACCACTGCCCGCGTTCTCGCCATCACCACCCGTTCCACCAGTATCACCACCAGTTCCCCCGGAATCGCCTCCGGTTCCCCCGGTTCCGCCGGTTCCACCAACACCACCCGGCGGGGTGAACGGATCGGTGGGATCGGTCGGGCCAGTGGGATCGGTCGGGTCGGTCGGGCCAGTGGGGTCAGTCGGGCCAGTGGGATCGGTGGGATCGGTGGGGCCAGTGGGATCGGTCGGGTCAGTGGGATCGACCTGCGCATATGCTGCAGGAGTGGCAATCTGGAACGCGCCAGATGCATCAAGGCTGGCAGACAGCGGTGCCACAGCGAAAACTGCGGCAAGCGCAGAGGATGTCAGCAACTTCATGACCGTGGAAGCAGGACGCATTCAACAATTCTCCAAGCGTTGAGGGTTTCTCAACCGCCTGTTTCAAGTCGAATTATGGCGTGATCTTGCACAGGGCAAAGCACACCTGTGTCGATTGCTCGGTCATTTCATGCCGCAAGGGCCTGATGTAGGTCACGGATCAGGTCGCCCGCATCCTCCAGCCCCATGGACAGTCGGATCAGCCCCGGAGTGATGCCCAACGCGTCCTTCTGGTCCTGCGGCAAGCGCTGGTGGGTGGTGGTAGCAGGATGGGTGGCGATGGTCTTGGCATCGCCGAGGTTGTTGGAAATCTTGGCAATTTCCAGCGCGTTCATGAAGCGGAAGGCAGCTTCCTTGCCGCCCTTCACCTCAAACGCGACCAGCGTGCCGCCTGACCCCATCTGCGCCATGGCCAGCGCGTGCTGGGGGTGGCTGGGCAGGCCCGGGAAGATGACTTTGCCCACTTTTGCATGCCCCTCCAGCGCCCGTGCCACGGCCAGCGCGGTATCGGCCATCGCCCGGCAGCGCAGGTCCAGCGTCGCCATGCCGTTCAGGTGCATCCAGGCGGTAAAGGGGCTCATCGAGCCGCCGGTGTGCTTCATATAGGGTTCCAGCACCTTGCGGATGAAGGCTTCGGTGCCGCAGACCACACCGCCCAAGGCGCGACCCTGCCCGTCGATGTGCTTCGTCGTGGAATAGACGACGACATCCGCCCCCTGTTCGACCGCGCGGGAAAAGATCGGCGTGGCAAAGACGTTGTCGCAGATGACCAGCGCGCCTGCGGCATGGGCAATCTCGCTGACCCCGCGAATGTCGACCAACTCCAACGTCGGGTTCGACATGCTCTCGAAAAACACCAGCTTGGTTTCCGGTGTCACCGCCACGCGCCAGGCGTCAAGATCAGCCCCGTCAACGAAGGTCACCCGCACGCCAAAACGCTGCAGCACCTCTTCCAACACATAAAGGCAGGACCCGAAGAGGGCGCGCGACGACACGACATGATCCCCCGCCCGTAGGGCCGACATCAGCGCACCAGACACCGCCGCCATGCCGCTGGCGGTGGCAAAGGCGTCTTCCGTGCTTTCCAGCGCGGCAATCCGTTCCTCGAACATCCGGGTCGTCGGGTTGCCATAGCGGGCATAGATGAACTCATCCTCGCCCGCTTTCACGAACCGCGCCTCGGCGGCCTCCGCCGTGGGGTAGACGAAGCCCTGGGTCAGGAAGATCGCCTCAGCCATCTCGCCATACTGGCTGCGGCGGGTGCCTTCGTGGACCAGTGTGGTGCGGGTTTTCCAGTCTTTCGTCATCGCGGCAACTTCCCAAGCAAGGCCAAGGGCCAAGAAAAAACCCCGGACACGAAAAGGTGCCGGGGCCATTGCCCTTCACCTCTTTAGCGGCTTGTTTAACGTGGCCCGCAATCCGGTAACAAATCGCCACGAGGGGATGCATACGGCCCAGCCCCCGGCAGGGTCAACCCAGGCGGTATGTGGCCGGGCGTCACGCAGCTGTCACCCCTGCGTCACGGCCCCGTTGCTGCCCTGCGGCACAACCGCGGCAGAGCAGCCGGACCCGGAATGAGGCCATGACCGATGATCCCCGCCCGATCCGCGCCGATGCAGGCGCGCGCTTTCTGACCAAGGACGGCGGTCTGGCCATCAACTGGGACCGCCTTGCCCGCAAGCTTGACGCCCTGCCCGAAGGCGCGCCGGTGGTGGCCATGGTCCATGGCTGGCGGTATGCGCCGGGGATCCTGGCCGATTGCCCGCACGGGTCCATCCTGTCCCTCGACCCGGTGCCGGGTGACAGCCGCACCGTCAGCTGGCCGCGGCATCTGGGGCTGGACGGGCAAAGCGGCCTTGGCATCGCCCTTGGCTGGCCCGCGAAATGCGACCCTTGGCGCGCACATCTG
>JAAUPC010000176.1 GCA_012036325.1 Paracoccaceae bacterium | reverse complement strand
CGATCTGATCGCGGCCTGGGTCACCGACTACAACACCGCAAGGCCCCATTCGGCCCTCGGCTACCAGACCCCCGCAGGTTTCGCCCTGCACCTGACCACCGCAATCGCCCGTCCCGCTGCACGCGATGAGAGTTCCGCGCGCCGGGCGATTGCTCAACCCGCGCCAAACGGCGTAATTGACCACCGGGCTCCGGTCGTAGTTGGATGAAAGA
Source organism: Paracoccaceae bacterium (assembly GCA_012036325.1). Lineage (GTDB taxonomy): Bacteria > Pseudomonadota > Alphaproteobacteria > Rhodobacterales > Rhodobacteraceae > Tabrizicola. The sequence goes on along the minus strand of JAAUPC010000176.1, from coordinate 7,127 downwards.
ACAGTGGCAGGTCAGTTCCAGTGGGATAGCAGGCCCAAAGAAACAAGAACGCGCGAAAACCGCAGAAGAGCGTGTTCAATCGGGATGAACGCTGATTTGCACTTGCCTAGAGCCTTAGTCGCGATCTTGCCCCTCACCTGATCCAGCAAGGCAAGAAGATCGTCCTGCCGTGGTCGACCGAATGCCAGCCGATACGGTGTGCCCCTAGATTCGGATACACTTTACCCACTAACTTCGAGGCTAGGAGGCCGATATGGGGACGAGCCGTTGCAGCGATAAGTTCGAGCGGGACGCGGTGCATCAGATCACGTTGCGGCGATATGCTGTTCGGGAGGTTTCCGAGCGCTTGGGCGTCAGCATGCATTCCCGCTATAATTGGACAAAGCTTTCTGGCGATCCTAAGCCGAAGACGCCTGGCGTGCATCACGAGGCCGAAAACCGTCGGCTGAAGCGGGAACTGGCTCCGGTGACCGAGGAGGATGACATCCTAAATAAGGGTGAGGCATGGATCGCTACTGGTTCAAGAGCCATGATGGCGGCGTACTTGGCGCAGAATGCAAAGTGAAAAGAGCCATTGGAGAGCCATGGGTTCAAGCCCAATGGCGTCGGCTTACATGCAGGCGCATCGGGCCGAGTTTAGTGTCCTGCCATGTGCAAGGTGCTGCGCATCGATTTTTCCAGCTTTTACAAATAACTTAAGGAGCCGTTAAGTCTGCGGATGCGAGACGCTTTGCGCCAGACGGAGTCGATCCGGCCGGCTTGGCCCGACAGCGGCAAGGTTTATGGCTATCGCAAACGGGCTGACGATCTGCGGGATCAAGGGGAACAGGTTTCCAAGAATCGAGTCGCCCGGCTGGCTTGCCTTGAACGATGTGCAAGGTGCGCCCCATTTTCGCAGCAGAACCACAGACCAGGGTCATTGCAGGTGACCAGGGAGCGACGGCAAAATGGATAGCAAAACCTGTCGATCCGAAACGGTAAAGCATGTAGACTACGTGCATTCACCAAAGGATATTTTGGCATGATCGCTGACAAAGTGACTGAAGGTAACGACAAAGCATCCGATCGGATTCAGGATGGTGTGGTGATTGGCATGGTTCTGGGGTTTCAGAATGACCTTCCGCTGGTCGTATTCCCCGGCAATCTGCAGGACAAAGCCATTCCGGCACGCAGCTTGACCAGATTGGGCACTCCCGACCTAGGGGCCGAGGTTGCGCTTCTGTTCGAAGATGGCGACCGAGCGCGCCCCCTAATCGTGGGCAAACTGGTGGACCCGCTTCGCCCGGAACCAGGATCCGTCGAGGCAGGTGCCGTCGTTATTGCCGATGGCCAAATGCTGCGGCTGGTTGCTAAGGAGCGGATCGAGCTGCGCGTCGGCAAGGCGAGCCTGATCATGGAGGCCGACGGCCGGATCACCCTGCGTGGCACCGATCTTGTCAGCCACGCCTCGCGGTCCAACCGGATCCGGGGCGGATCGGTGAACTTGAACTGACGCCCGTGTCCGCCCCTATCCCCGGCCCCAGCACGGCCCCGGTCCTGCCCCACATCCTGCGCCAGCACGCCGAGCAGGCGGCCTTCCTCTGGACGATCTACGACCGCGCGCGCCTGTTCCCTGAGGAAAACCCCGAACTGGACGAGCTGCGCATCAGCCGCCTTCTGGAGCGGCTTGAGGCACACCTGGACGGCCTACGCATCGCCGGAGCCGAAGGCGTGAAACTGGCCGAAGAACGCTTTACCGAGTACCCCGAGGCGGGGGAACTCTTCGTGATCCGCATGCTGCAGCCCGGGGCGGAGCGGCTGAGGGTGGTGGAGTTGGATCTAGGCAAGGTGCGTGAGTATCTGGGGGAGCGGCTGGGGCTTGCGTGACTAGTAGACCGGAAGGGAAAGCCATTCCCGGCCAGTGAAGAGCACCACATCGCCATCGGCAGCCGCGAACACGATCCGACCGACAGCGGAAAGGCGGTACGGTGCAAATCCGTCCTTAAATGGCGTCATTTGAACACCGTCGCAGAAAAAGAAGCCGAAACCCGGGGCGGCGGCCAGGAAACCGTCTTCGTAGGGGCACAACCCGTAAAGTCCCTGATCGGCACCAATGACAGCTTCGAATCCTGATGCTGCGTTCCCAATGAACGCAAGTCCGGCGACGCCAGCGACCAGAACGCGGCCAGAACGATCATGGGCGATGCTGAGAAGGTCCGCGTTCGTGCCGAGATCGATGACGGTCCAGGCTTTTCCGTCCCAATGCCCGAAAACTCCGTCCGCGCCGCAAACGTAGATGTCTTCTGGCGAAATCGCGGTCACATCCAAAAGCCTGGAAGAAAAGGGCGAATGAAGGTTGACCCACCCCGTCGTCGACAGTAGGAAAGCCAACCCGTCTGCCGCAACGGCGGCTATTGTTGCGGTTTCCATGGGCCCGCAGATCTTGGTGAAGGTCGAAGGCGAGACCTTGACAGAGGTGGTCTGTCCCTGACGGTTTTGCCAAACGGTACCATCTGCCGAAAGAGCGTGGATGGTAGAATCCTCGCCGACGGTGAAGTCCACTAGCCAGGTCGAAAGTTCCAGGGCGACGCGGCCCTCCTGGTTCGGAAACTGCGGGTAGTGGAAGATCCGGGATTCATACGCCGTTCGTTCTTCATTGGTGGTCACGACAAGAATCCATGCGTCATGCTGGGGTCTTCCTTCTACCTTGAGGCAGGAGATGTGCTGTTCAGGGTTCTGGGGCGACACGGCCATGAGGGCTCATCCAAATGCTGTCACGGTGGTCGGCAAGCGCACACCGGAGGGGGGAGAAGGAAAATCTTCGTTTGGTTGCGGCATCCGGCATTCGGTCTTGCGCATTTCCTTCTTATCCTTGCCGGTCACCCATTCGAAGTAGTTCTCTACAACCTGGCGCAGGCAGTCGAGCGCTGCCTTGACCTTTTCAGATCCTTTCGGCTTCAGGTCCTCATGGTTGTCCTCGATACTCTTCATTTCGTGATCGATGACAGCGCCCAAGGTCGGCTTCTTGCCCTTCGCCTTCAGGTCCGCGACAAGTTCGAACTGTTTGGTCGTCTTGCGCCCATGCGTGCTGTCGGGATTGCAGTGGCCCGGGCCTTGCATGCAGATGCAGGGTGCATCTTGTGCGCTGTATTTCTCGAATCCCGCGATGGGAGTGTCGGATTTCCGGCTGTTCGAGGAAAAGGCGTTCATGACCATGTGTTCGGACTGGCGCTGCTTTCCTTCATGTGTCTGGGAGCCGCAAGGGTTGTCCTTGTGCGCGTGAAGGTAGATCTTCATTTCGGTGAGCAGCGTTTCGCAGTTGTAGGCGCCAGAGGTCAGCTTTGCCACATGCGGCCAAGTAACCGTGTTTCCGACGGGTGAGGCGTGATTGTTCGTTGCGAGGTCGGTCATGCGGATGACTGGTTCGCCTTCGAACTTCACATCTCCTGACCAGCTGTTGAAATATCCCTTGCCGGTGTTCTTCGACGTGATGACACCTTTCTTGGCTGCGCAGCCCGCTTCGGTGCCGGAAGTCTTGGAAAGGTCCGACTTGTTCTTGATGTTCACCGTCTTGCCTGCAATCAGCACGGTCGCCGTGCCGCTTTCGGTGTCTGACGCCATGCCAAAGGAGGGGTAGGGGATCGGCACGCCCGGGGGGGTGGCGGGATTTTCGGGTGGGGTGAAGCAGACATCTGGCATCGCGGCTATGGTCTTGGCATCGACCGCCTTGCCCGAGATTTCAAGACCGTTGGCGTAGACGTCTGGCATCACGCGGCCCTCCGCACGGCATGGAACACCGCCGCCCCGCAAGCGCGTCGTCGCCGGAGCCTTCCATCAGCGCGGGGCTGCCGGGGGCGTAGCCGCGCGCCTCGGCGGTCATCAGTTGTGCCAGCATCACCGGGACGACGGCGGCGCCGATGTTGCCAAGGTTCTCGGCCGGGCTCCACAGGTCTTGAAATGGGGTGCGCCCGCGTTCTAGGCGCAGGCTGGCAAGCGTGGCCTGCTTGAAGAAGTACTGCTCACCGATCAGGTCGGAGATGCGGTATTCGACGTGGGCAAGGTCCACTTGCGCCTCATTCATCGCGATCTGGTAGGCGCGGGTCATGCCGTCGCCACGCAGGGGCAAGTCGAGGCCGTCCTTGTCGGCGGCGTTGTAGATATGCGCAACCTCGCGCGCGAGGCCAAGGCCGGTCAGGCGCAGTGGGCCGGGAGTGGCGGTGCAAAGGACGGCAGCGGCGGCCTCACCGGGGATGAAGCCGTTGGCGTTGCCGGGGGCGAGGATGCGGTTCTGGCCAAGGTAATGCGCGACCGATTGCGCGGTCAGATAGCTGTCGAGGCCAAGGATGATGACCCGCTCTTCGCCCGCGGCTACCAGGCGGCGGGCACGGTCGAGCGCCACAAAGCCCGAGGGGCGGCCATGGGCGATGATCTGAAGCCGTGGGGTGGGGATCTGCAGAATGTCGGCCAAAAGACCGGCCAAGGCGGCGGGGTCGGGGACCGGGCGGCCGGGGCGGTCCTCCTCGGCGAGGCAGAGGAGGATCGGAACACCCGTCAGGGTTTCGCCTGACCCGCTCGGCATCTGGCGGCGAAGGTCGGCGAGGGAACCGGCGGCAAGATGCGCCATCCGCTTCGCGCCGATCCAGTTGCGCGGCAGGGGGACCGCCCCGCCGATCAGCCATTCTCCATCCGGTCCCATGAAGCGCGTCTCGGCGAACCCATCGAGCCGACCGCGCATCGCTGCACAGGACGAGGCTGCATCGAGGCCGACGCAAGTGACCATGCCGGCGGCCTGGATATGCAAGGGCGCGGTCATGCGGCATCCTCGGGGATTCGGGTCACGGGGGCGAGCGTCAGGTAGGATTTGCCCGTTTCACGCGCGCGCGCCAACCCGCGGGAGGGGGGGCCGACCCAGGCCTCGGCAAACTCGGTGATCTGGCGGCGGATGCGGGTGTCACAGCGCCAGGTCATGGTGAATTGCCGGGCCTCACAGTCGAAGGCGAGGGTATCGGGGGCGCAGGGTTTGTTGCAGGGCGATGTCGCGGCGCGAAAAATGGTGACGGGAAGGTCAGTGTCGGGCAGGCGAAACTCTTCCCGGCCTTGCGGGGTAAGACCGACGATGATGACGGGTGTGCCTGGGGCAGGCGGGGCGATCTGCTGATCGGGCGGGGCGCATTGGTAATACCGCTCATCAAAGTCGGGCGGCAGGAAGGGAAAGATGTTGTCCTTCCAGTTGTCATCATAGGTACCCGCATAGCGCAGGCGGCCGGAAACACGCGCGGGATCGGGCCAAGCGCCATGGGCCGGTGCGCGCCGAAGGGCGAGGTGACGGGATCATCGACCGCCTCGGTCAGGGGCAGGTCAAGCCCGTCGATGCGTGAGCCTGCGCGGACGGTCGCAAAGCCCAGGCCATAGGGATTTTCGGCATAGACCGGGGGGCTTTTCTCATCGGTGCGGCTGCGATCAGGGCCGCCGAAAGCCGTTTCATAGCCAAAGGCGAGGCGGGTGAAGGGATAGGGTCGAGTGGCAGCGATGGAGGGGCCAAGCGTGCGCCATTGCCGGGGGCCGACGACATCGAACTGCTTAGTCCAATCCCCCACCCGAAGGCCGACCCGAACTCGTTCCGCCGCTTTGCCACCTGGCGCATAGGCAACACCTTGCGCCACTACATCGCAGGCCGATTTGCGAAAGGCAAAATCGGTTTCCCACTGCGGCGCGCTGAAGCCGGGTGCACCGATGTATTCATCCGCCATGATCAGCGGGCGCTGCACCTTGGCCTTTGTCGGCACCCCACCGGGGTTTGGAAAGTCATAGGTGGCCTTGATGACCAGCGACAGAAACTCACGCCCTTCCGCGTCCATTCCCATGGTGAACTGGCAGGGATAGCGGGTTGAGGTGCGGATCAGCATCGCTGGTCTGCCCGGGCGCTATTCGAAACTGTAGGCAAAGCCATCCGGCGTGCCGGTGACGGTGACCTTGGTTAGGGGCGCACCTTCCAGCTTGCGGTTCAGGACCTGGCGCGAAAGCTCTGGCAGCAGGGTGTTGGTCAGGATGGCATCAATCATCCGCCCGCCGCTTTCCAATTCCGTGCAGCGCGCTTTTATCTGGTCCATCACGCCATCGCCGATGACGAATTCCGCGCCATGGCCCTTGGAAAGTCGTTTGGCGATGCCGCGCAGCTTGTGACCGGCGATGGCTTCGATCATTGCGTCCGACAGCGGATAATAGGGGATGGAGACGATGCGACCCAGAAGCGCTGCGGGAAAGGTCTTGAGCATCGGCGCGCGCAGGCTGGCGGTCAGGGTTTCAAGGTCAGCGGTGCCTTTGCCGTCATCAGTCAGCGCCATGATCTCATCCGACCCGACGTTGGTGGTCAGCAGGATCAGGCAGTTCTTGAAGTCGATCCGGCGGCCTTCGCTGTCATCCATCATGCCCTTGTCGAAGACCTGAAAGAAAATCTCGTGCACGTCGGGGTGGGCTTTTTCCACCTCATCCAGAAGGACGACGGAATAGGGGCGGCGGCGGACGGCCTCGGTCAGGATGCCGCCCTTGCCATAGCCGACATAGCCGGGTGGCGCGCCTTTCAGGGTGGAAACGGTGTGGGCTTCCTGAAACTCTGACATGTTGATCGAGATCAGGTTCTGCTCGCCGCCGAAAAGGGTTTCGGCCAAAGCCAGCGCGGTTTCGGTTTTGCCGACGCCGGATGGCCCGGCCAGCATGAAGACCCCGACCGGTTTTTCCGGTGCGCCAAGGCCTGCAAGGCTGGTCTGGATGCGGCTCGCGATCATGCCCATCGCGTGGTCTTGCCCCACAACCCGTTTGGCAAGGATATCGGCCAGGGTCAGCGCCTGTTCGGCCTGAGATGCAAGCATGCGGCCGGCGGGAATGCCGGTCCAGTCCTGCACGACAGACCCCACCGCGATGCGGTCAACCGAGGGCAGGATCAGCGGACGTTCGCCTTGCAGAACGGCCAATTCAGCGGTCTTGGCCTGGAGTTTGGCCAGCGTTTCGGCGCGCATCGCGGCGGTCATCCGCGCTGAGGGGCGTCGTCGGGCGTGCTTTCATCGGGCGCCTCGTTGAGTGCGTTCGCCTTCGGCTTCGCCCTCCTCGGGGGATGCTGTGTCATCGACGGGCAGGCCCTCGGCGCGCAG
>JAAUPC010000175.1 GCA_012036325.1 Paracoccaceae bacterium | reverse complement strand
GAAGGTGTGGCGGCTTACCCGACAATCACCAGCGCAGGGTCTGATCCGCTGATCGGCTGGGCGGCACTGTCGGGCCTTGCGGCTGGGGCTGAGGGCACGCTTTACGCGGTCAGCGACTCGGTTCTGTCCGCAGCGCCCACGATCTACACCATCGACACGACGCAGACCCCGGCCAAGATCACCGCCGCGCTGACGGTGACGCGTGGTGGTGATGCCGCGCAGAAGCTGGACCTGGAAGGCATCGTGGCCGATGGCGAGGGCGGGTTCTGGCTGGCGTCCGAAGGCCGCAGCGACCGGCTGATCCCGCATGCCCTTCTGCATGTAGATGCCGAAGGCGCGATCCTGAAGGAAATCCCGCTGCCAGAGGTGCTGCTGGACCAGGAAATCCGCTTTGGCTTTGAAGGCGTGACATTGGTGGGTGACACCCTTTGGCTGGCCGTGCAGCGCGAATGGCAGGATGATCCGGCGGGCATGGTCAAGCTTCTGGCCTACAATACCGCTGATGAAAGCTGGGGCGCTGTGCACTACCCGCTGGACGCCGCTTCGGGCGCTGTAGGCGCGTGGATCGGCCTGTCGGAAATCACCGCGCAGGGCGATTACCTTTATCTGATCGAGCGGGACAACCAGATTGCCGGCAATGCAGCGGTCAAGAAGTTGACCCGCGTGGCGCTGGCTGGTCTGGCCCCTGCCCCGCTGGGCGGCCCTTTGCCGGTGGTGACCAAGGAACTGGTGCGCGACCTGATGCCCGATCTGGGTACCACTGGCGGCTATACCTCGGAAAAGGTCGAAGGTTTCGCGGTGGACGCCGCTGGCACCGGCTGGCTGGTCACCGACAATGACGGCACCAATGACAGCAGTGGCGAGACGATGTTCTGGTCGATCGGCCCGGTCAACTGAGCCGCAAGGCCTGGGCGCCCGGATTCGGATGGGAATCCGGTCCGGGGCGCGAAACCTTCGGAAAGATTCGAGAATTTTAACGGTTTGCACTTGACGCAAGGTCCTGCGCGTGGCGCAAGCTGCCGCCAACTGCCATAACCCAAACCTGCCATAATCATCGAGTCTGCCAAGTGCCCCATTCCCTTGCCCGGATCTTCGCGATCCTTGCCCTGCCATTGCTTGCCGCCTGCGCTGGCAACCCGAAACCTGACGCCACGCCGGAGGTTGTTCCCGGCTATGAGGGCATCCAGGACGGTGAGTTCTTCATTGAACCCGTCGCCGAGCGGTTCCTGGCCGGTGGCAACCAGCGCGCCGAAGTCGCCTATGCAGGGGATGAAGCGCCCGGGACCATCGTCGTCGATACCTATGCGCGCAAGCTGTACCTCGTGATGGAGGGTGGCCGCGCGATGCGCTATCCCATCGCCGTGGGCCGTGAGGGGCTGTCGTTCCGGGGCACCGGCGTCGTGGGGCGCAAGGCCGAATGGCCCGCATGGCAGCCGACCGCCAACATGGTGCGCACCCGGCCAGACCTGTACGCCGCTTATGCCGGTGGTTTGCCGGGGGGCCTGCAGAACCCATTGGGCGCGCGGGCGCTGTATCTTTACCGTGGCGGGCGCGACACGATGTTCCGGATTCACGGCACGTCAGACGCGGCCTCGGTCGGCTATGCCACCAGCGCGGGCTGTATCCGCCTTTTCAATCAGGACGCGATTGACCTTTACAACCGCGTGCCGAACGGCACCCGAGTGAAGGTCCGGACCGAGGTGGAAAGCCTGGCCGCCGAAGGGCCGCAGATGGAAGACGCCTATGGCCGCATGATCCCGGACACGCCGGAGAATGAGGCGCAGAAGGAAAAGGACCTGGCGCTGATCGCCAAGCAGGCCGAAAAGGACCGTGCGGCGGCTGAGAAGGCCGACAAGAAGCGCCTTGCCGCCTGCCAGCGCCGCGGGATCGAGCCCGAGGATTGCCCCGGCCCGGAACTGCCTGATGCAGTGGTGACGATCGGCACCCAGGGCAACACGCAAGGGTAGGCTCAGGTCCGGATGACGTAATCCTTGAGGGTGGTTTCCACCACCTCCCAGGTTCCGACAAAGCCGGGGCGGATGATCAGACTGTCCCCCGCGTGCAGCTGGGTCAGGTTGCCATCCTCTCCGGTAAGGATCGAATAGCCGCTGATGATGTGGAAATACTCCCACTCGGAATAGCTGACGCGCCACTTGCCGGGGGTGGATTGCCAAAGGCCGCAGTAAAGGCCGCCTGAGTCTTCGAGGTTCCAGGTGGTGTGCACGGGATTGCCCGCGATCAGCTTTTCGGGGCTGGGTTGGCTGGTTTCCGGGGCGGTGCCAACCCGGGTGACGCGCTGGATGAGGGGCATGATCGCGGGCATGGGATTCTCCTTCTTCTGCGCATGAAGGGTCAGGCGCGTGCCCCCGGTCAACCCCGTGACGTCACGGTCGGCGGTGCTGCGCTGCGGCGCTAAGCGGTTGCGGCGGAGTTTTGATTATGCCCATATGTCAGGCAGAATAAAAACCGCGAGGGACTTGAAATGAGCGCCACCTCCCCCGTCCGCGCGGTGCTGCCGCCCGATATCCGGGCCCGAAAGGGGGGCGTGCCGCTGGTGGTGCTGACCGCCTATTCCACCCCGGTGGCCCGGCTGGTCGATGCACATTGCGATGTGGTCCTGGTGGGTGATTCTGTGGGGATGGTGATCCACGGGTTGCCGAGCACGCTGGGCGTGACGCTGGAGATGATGATCCTGCATGGCCGCGCCGTGGTGCGGGGGGCGCAAAAGGCGATGCCGGTGATCGACATGCCCTTCGGGTCCTATGAGGAGGGGCCGCAACAGGCGTTCCGCAATGCGAGCCGCCTGATGGCGGAAACCGGCGCTCCGGCGGTCAAGCTGGAGGGCGGCGTGCATATGGCCGAGACGATTGCGTATCTCGCCGCGCGCGGTGTGCCGGTGATGGCGCATGTGGGGCTGACGCCGCAGGCAGTGAACACGCTGGGCGGCTACAAGGTGGTGGGCCGCGATGCCGAGGCGGCCAAGGTGATGGCCGACGCCAAGGCGGTTGAGGCGGCGGGGGCATTTTCGGTCGTCCTGGAAAAGGTGCCGATGGGTCTTGCGGGCAAGATCACCCGTGCGCTGACCATCCCAACCATCGGGATCGGTGCGGGCAAGGAATGCGACGGGCAGGTCCTGGTGGTGGATGACATGTTGGGCCTTTTCACCGAGTTCCGCCCGAAATTCGTGAAGCGCTATGCCGAGCTTGGGAAAGCGGCGGATGAAGCGATTGCCGCCTATGCGGCCGAGGTGCGGTCGGGGGCTTTCCCCGCCGAAGAACACTCCTTCCCCGATGTCCTGCCAAAACCCGGGGCGGTGAAGACATGATCCTGCGGACGGTGGCCGCCTTGCGTGCGCAGGCACGCAGCTGGCGTGCGGCGGGTGAGGTGATCGGCGTGGTCCCCACCATGGGCGCGCTGCATGAAGGACATCTGTCGTTGGCCCGCCGGGCGCGGGCGGAATGCGACCGGGTGATCACGACGATCTTCGTGAACCCCAAGCAGTTCAACAATCCCGAAGACCTGAAGAAGTACCCCCGCAGCGAAGAGGCGGATGCGGCGCTTCTGGCCACCGTGCCGGTTGACGCGATCTTTGCCCCGCCGGTCGAGGAGGTCTACCCCGAGGGCTTTATCACCAATGTCACGATGCAGGGCGTTGCCCAGCCGCTGGAGGGCTACATGCGGCCTGGTCACTTTGACGGGGTGGCGACGGTGGTGACCAAGCTTTTCGGGATGACGCTGGCCGACAAGGGCTATTTCGGCCAGAAAGACTGGCAGCAGCTGCAGGTGGTCCTGCGGCTGGTGCGGGACCTGAATGTGCCGGTCGAGGTCATCGGCTGCGAGACGATCCGGGAAGATGACGGGCTGGCGATGTCATCGCGCAATGTGCGACTGACGGTCGAGGGGCGGGTGAAGGCCCCATTGCTTTATGCAGCGATCACCCGGGCAGCGGACGACATTCGCGCGGGCCACGCCGACCGGATGGCGATCCGCGAAGCGGCAGAGACGATGCGCGAAGCGGGGTTTGAGCGGGTGGAGTACATCGAGTTGCGCGACGCCGAGACGCTGATGCCTTCAGACGACCCGCGCCGTCCGAGGCGGATGCTGGCGGCAGCCTGGGTCGATGGCGTGCGGCTGATCGACAATATCCCGGTGTAGGGTGGGCAATATTGCCCACCCTACGATCAGCGAATGATCACTTGGCGCAGGCCCCAAGTTGCGGCAAGACTTGACCCGTTAAGCGGTGTCCGAAAAACCGGCGCCAGCATGATGTAATTCACTGTTACATCACTATGTGATGAGAACACGGTTCAACGGAGGGTCAAATGGCCGATTTCGATACGCAGATCAAGGAAAGCCAGGCTCAGGTCGCCGAGGCGCAGGCGAAGATCTCGGCCATCACCAGCCGGATCGAGGCGGCGCGGTCCAAGCTGGACCAAGGCGTTGTCCTGGATGTGGAAAACGCGACGCTGGACGATGTGTCGAAGCACACCGACCTGATGAACGCGAACATCGCGGAACTCATCATGGGGCTGGACGATGTGACCGCCGGATTCTCGGCCGAGTTCAACGAGATGCGGACGAAGACGGGGATGGAATCCTTCATCGGCATCTTTTCGTCGGCCAAGGCGGAATCGATGCGGCAAGAACGGATGCGCGCCGCAACCATCGACGACAAGCTGCAGGACCTGATCTCCAAATCCGACGTGATCGTGAAGCTGTTGCAGGGTCAGCTGGACCTGCTGAACGTGCAGAAGACGCGGGTAGAGGGCAACCTTGCCGGAACGCTGACCGAACGCGAGGAAACCGTGGCAGCGCTGGAAGCGGTGCGGGCCGAAGTTGCGGCGCTGGACCCCCGGCTGATCGAGCTGGAGAACAAGATCGCGGTTGAGCAGGACGCGGCGGCGCGGACGAAGCTGGAGACGGAACTGGCCACGCTGAACGCCAAGCACAACGCCCTGGTGCAGGACGAGCAGGTGAAGCTGGCGAAGTCGCAGACGCTGGAGCGGTATATCGAGAAGGGCAAGACCTGGGTCGACAGTCTGCAGAACCAGGCGGCGACACAGCTGGTGCTGATCAACAAGCTGCAGACGGATACGAAGCAGCGGGTGGTGCTGTATGACGCGCTGACCAGTTCGTTGAAGACCGCGCAGCAGCAGGACGTGGCGCACCGGATCAACGAGATCGGGGTGAAGACCGACCAGGAAGCCCAGACCGCGATGGCGGCGATTGGCGCGGCGACGAACGACAAGATGGCCGACATGCTGGAAGCGCATGAGGGGCACATGGTCTTTGCGCGCCAAATCCTGGAACAGAAGGCAAAGGCGGATGAACGCTTCGCCCGGCGGTTCGCGACGATTGTCGAGAAGCACGACAAGAACGCGTATGGGGAATGACCTTTAAGCGGTCTCAGTTGAGGTTGATCGCTGTTGGCCTTTCGCTCTTAGGATTGGCCTTGGGGGGAGCACTTCTGATGCCGGAGGTGTTCTACCCCGATCTACCCTTTCCCCGCGGCCCGCATTTAAGCGACATGCTTGGGTTAGGAGCTGCAGGATGCCTTATGCTAGTGGCGTTTCGCTGGATTGGCAGGCATATGGTGCGAACGGGCCAGCTATGGGTGTGTGATAACGCGGAGCCGGCAGACCCGTGGATACAATGGGCCTGGCACGTCGATCGGTTCGGAAGAGTGATTGATGACTGACCCCAGTGTCAAAGACGTCCTGACCTCTGACCATCACGAGTTGTACGACACGCTCGTCGCTCGGCGCTACTTTGCCAAGTTCGACCGGATCAGCGGGCATCTGGGCCGGGTGGCAGCGGAGATGGAGGCCGAGGGGCGGCTTTCACGGACCGAGGCCAGGGTCTTGGGGCGGTATCTGACGGCGGTGGCGGGGACGTTCCGGGCGCTGTCGCACAAGTACCTGATGACGGGGCGCGAGGGGGCGGCGCGGCTGACCATCGACCGGCATGAGAGCGGGTTTCCGGTCGCTCAGGAACTCATGACGATGGCGGTCGATGCCCAGCAGGCCGAGAAGCATCTGGGGGCATGCCCTCGGAAGCCGAGCTGAAGGACCGGATGATCCGGCAGATCGTGGGGGATCAGGTGATCCCCACGGCGCTGCAATTCGCCTTGTCGCAGCGGTACTACTATGAGGCGCTGGCGGCGGGGGGGATGTTCTGGGCGCGGAACGATCCGGATGCGCAGTGGGTTCAGGATCTGGGCGCGCGGCGGCATTTTCTGGTGCATTGGGCGGTCTGGGATACTCAGGTGAACCTGCCAGTGGTCTATCTGATGGACCTGGAGGATTCTGGCAAGCGCCCGATCCTGAACGACGCCTATCGCTGGCCGCAGGCTCAGGCGGCGCTGATGGCGCAGTCCGTCGGCGGGCTAAAGCTGCTGACGATTGCTACCGGGTTCGACAAGGATTTCCCCGATCTGCATCCGAAGCGGCTGCGGCGGATCATCCTGGGGCCGATGTATTCGGCGAGTTTCACCCTTCAGTCGGGGCCGATTTCCAAGGTGCTGGAGGGGGCGAAGGCGCCCGAAGGCGAGGATTGGGCGCTGGTCTGGACGGTGGAGGACCTTGTGTCCGACCGGGAAGAGCCGGTAGAGGACGGGTGGTTCTCGACCGTGGGGCGGCAGGTCTACAAGCTGGACCCTGTTGCAGGGGGCGGAGCTGGGGGCCACGCGGCAGGAGCGGATGATCATTCTGCCGGAGAAGCCCTATCAGGTGCTGGTTGAGCAGAACCCGCGCGGGCTGCAGGGGCTGCGGAAGTTCGTGGTTGGGGCCGGGGGGCGGCTTATTCCGACGTTGTGATTTGCGGATGCGTCCGGGGCGCTGCCCCGGGCCCCGGGATATTTGTGGACATAGAATGAGGGCTTTTGGATGAGCACGCGCGACACGATGGAGCTGAAGGAAGAGACGATCCGGGCGCAGTATGAGGCAGCCTTGGGGATGGTCTTCGGGTTCGATCATGCGCCGCGGCTGGCGAAGGCTTTGGTTTCTGCGCCTGCGGTCGAGCGGTCGCCGGGTGTGGGGGTGCGGCCGACGTTCCGATCCACCGTGCCGGGGATGGCGATCTCGTCGATGGGCCGCGTGACCTCGGCGTGTCCGTTGTGGCGCACGACCACGCCCTCCTCCAGAAGCGAGCGAGTGATCTCCTCGACGAAGAACGGGTTGCCGTCGGACTTCGTCGCGATCTTCCCGGTGAGCTCCTCCGCGAGGTGCTCCGAGCCGAGGCCGTCGCGGCAGCAGGAGCACGAGGTCCTTCGCTCCGAGACGCGGCAGTCGGATGCGCGACACGTGCTCGCCGCGATCGACCTGCGCGAGCCACGCAGCGTC
>JAAUPC010000174.1 GCA_012036325.1 Paracoccaceae bacterium | reverse complement strand
CCGCTCAAGATAAGTCCGCACCGCTGAAGGGACATGATCGCGGTTGGCCGACACGCCGACTTTGACGCCGTGCAGGACGCGCCAGCGGAACGCGTAGTCGGGGTAGAGAATGGTCTGAGTCACCTCGATTCCCGCTCCGGTCTCGTAGTCGTTCATGAAGACGCGGTCGCCCGTCATCAGCGCGACACCGACATATTTGAAGTGCCGTGTCGTCGTGCTCTTCGGGTGGCCGATGCGCTCGAGCCGCCTGTAGAACAGATGCTCCCCCTCGGCCGTGAAGCTGACGAGCCCACGGATGATCTTCCCGGCGTCGACATCGACCAGTAGTATTCGAAGAAGGTCCCTGTCAGGTTGAAGATGCGGGGATCGTTCCGCGCCATGATCCGGTCGAAATGCACCCGGAGCGTGCGCGACAGCTCATCCGATCCCAGCCCCCGCAGCTTGACGATCGCCGCGAAATCGGCGGCGGGCATGTGGATCTCGAATTCCTCGACGCCGAAATGGTCGCAGATCTTTCGTAACAGCGGCGGGCGCGGGGACGAGGTGCCAGCCAGATATCGGTTCAACTGACTGCGGTTCAAACCAAGGTCGCGCGCCACGACCGAGATCGAGGGGCGGTAAGTGCACAAGAGGCGAAGGTTGACAGGCAGATCGGACATGATGCTGATTGACGCATTTTAGGAACGAGATTGCATCACACTGCGCCTGTTCATCAAATTGTCAAGACTGCCGATTCGACCACACCCTTGAATGAACGGGCCATGAGTGCCCGATCTGCCAGGGAAGTCCTTCATGACCGTTCAACCGCGCAACTTTGGGCCGCGTCCTGCCATCGGGATCGTTGCAGGCTCGGGCCCCGAGGCCGGGATCGACCTTTGGGCCAAAGTGCTGCGGCATACCTCGGCAGCGCTCGGGCCCGGGTTTCGAGGCGATATCGATGCCCCGCGCGTAACGGTCCTCTCTGAGCCGATCCTGGGCCTGTCGATGGACCTGGCCCGGAACGAAGCGGTGGTCTGGGAGGCACTGAAAGGCGTGGCGGCGGCGATTTCGGTTCGGGTCGATCACTGGGCCATCGCCTGCAACACGCTGAACTGGTTCGCCCCGCGCATCGCCGATCTGGGTCTGCCGGGCGAGTTCGTGAGCTTCCAATCAGTGCTGGCCGATTTCATCGCAACCAGCAGGCTGACCAGCGTCGGACTTCTCGGTGCCGCTCCGGTCACGGAAATGGGAGCCTGGTCAGCCTATCGCAGCCTTGCCGATCTGGTGGAGGTTGAGGTCCCCGCCGACACCGCCGCTCTCCATTCGCTGATCCACGACGTGAAGCGCCTGGGGTCGGATGAGCCGACCTTGCGCCCGCGCCTGCAATTCCTTGCTGACCAGATGCAGGCCGACACGCTGCTTCTGGCCTGCACCGAACTGCCGCTGATCGCCTCGGCAGCGGGCACAAAGCGCCTGATAGACGTGACCGACCTTGTGGCCCGTGCCCTGGCTGCAAGAAGCCTTGCCAGAACCATCCAAGAAGAAACAACATCAACCCGACAGGAGACCCACGCATGACCGAACGACCGACCTTTCTGAAGCGCCAGTTGCTGACTGCGACCGCCTTGACCGCACTGGCCGTTCCCCTGCTTGCGCCAGCGGCCAAGGCCCAGGACATCAAGCGCGGCGGCACGCTGATCATGGCGCGCGAGCAGGAACCGCAGACGCTCGACCCCTTCGTCCCGAACGACAACGGGTCGATCTTCGCCATCGAGATGATCTGCGACAGCCTGGTGGAGCCTGACGACACCGGCTATGGCCTGCGCCCCGCACTTGCGGAAAGCTGGACCACCGCCGAGGACGGCCTGTCCTGGACCTTCACCCTGCGGGATGCCAAGTTCTCGGACGGGACGCCGGTGACCATCGACGATGTGGTGTTCTCGCTGAACACGCTGCGCCAGCCGGAACGGCCGATGGGCTTCCTTCTGGCTCCGGTCAAGGATGTGGTCGCGGTGGATGCCAAGACCCTGCGGATCGACCTGAACACACCCTATGCTCCGCTTCCGGCGGCCTTGTCGGCCTTTGCCGCCGCGATCGTTTCGAAAGCCGCCTATGAAGCGAACCCCGAGGCCTTCGGGTCGGCCCCGGTCTGCGCTGGCCCCTTCAAGGTGGATGCCTTCGAGCGCGGCTCGCTCCTCGCGGTCAGCGCCAACCCCAACTATTGGGACATGGGCGCCGATGGCCAGCCGAAGCCCTACCTTGCCGGGGTGGAGTTCCGCTATGTCCCGGAAACCAACAGCCGGGTTCTTGGCCTGCAGAACGGCGATCTCGACCTGGTGTCGAACGTCGGCTTCAACAACGCCAAGGCGCTGATGGCCAATAGTGATCTGGTCGTGGCCCCGGCGGATGTGTTCAAGCTGGAATACGTCTACCTCAACCACACCAAGAAGCCCTGGACACAAGGACTTCCGGCTCGCCCTGAACTATGCCGCCGACCGTGAGGCGATCCTGCAGGCGGTCTATTTCGGGATCGGCTCGGTTCCGAATTCCTACATGCCGAAGGTGAACTTCCATTCCGACGCCGTGCCCGCGATCCCGTTCGACATCGCCAAGGCCAAGGAACTTGTCGCCGCCTCGGGCTATGACGGAACGCCGGTCGACCTGATGATCGACAGCGGCAACGCAACCTCGCGTCAGATCGCAACGATTCTGCAGCAGGGCTGGGGCGAGGCGGGGATCAATGTCAACATCGTCGAGTTTGACGCCGGCACTGCCTGGGGCATGGTGACCAAGCTCGAGCACACGATGTATGTCAGCTACATCACCTCTGACATAAACGACACCGACGAGATCGCGACGCTGCAAGCGGACGGAAGCTCGGGCACCAACGGCTTTTTCTCCGGCTATAACAACCCGGACATGAAGGTGCTTCTGGACGAGGCGCGCGCGTCCTCTGACCCCGCGCTGCGGGCGGCGAACTATGCCAAGGTGCAGGAAACGCTGGTCTATGACGGCTACTCGGTACCCTTGAACTTCTCGCCGCTGATCCCCGGGCATCAGGCCGATGTGATGGGCTTCAAGCAGCTGTCCACCGGCTTCTGGTGGCTGCAGGACGTCTGGCTGGACCGCAGCTGAGCCGACCACCGGCCGCCCTGCTCCCGGGCGGCTGATGCAGCGCCTCCCTCCCCCTTCCTTGGGGGAGGGAGGGAAAGACGGGTTGGCGCGCTTTGGCCAGACCCCCACCGTCATCTCCCCATGTGGTGGAGGAGTGACACCCGACCCCGATCGCCGCAACCAAAGGAGGCTCGCTTGAACGTCGTCAGCTTCATTGCCTCGCGCCTGCTGCAGATGGTGCCGGTCCTCATCGGTGTCAGCATCGTTGTGTTTCTGGCCATCCACATGGTGCCGGGCGACCCGGTTGAACTGATGATGCACGGCCGCGCAACACCCGAGGGTCTTGCCGCCGCCCGCGCCGAGCTTGGGCTCGACCAGCCCCTCCTTGTCCAATACTGGAACTTCATCTCCGGCGCAGTTGTCGGCGATCTTGGCACCTCGATCGTACAGAAGGCTCCTGTCAGCGAAGTGGTGGGCGAACGGATCCTGCCGACCGTCCTTCTTCTGGTCATGAGCTCGATCTTTGCCATCGCCCTGGCGCTGCCCTTGGCCATCGTTTCGGCCCGCCGCGCCGACCAGCCCATCGACCATGCAATCCGGCTTGGGGGCATGATCGGCTTTGCCATGCCGCCCTTCTGGATCGGCATCGTGGTGATGCTGACCTTCGGCATCTGGCTCGACTGGTTTCCGATCTCGGGCTATGGCCGGACCTTCTGGGCGCATGTCTACCACCTCGTCCTGCCCTCCTTCACCGTGGCGCTGTTCCTGGCCCCGATCCTCCTGCAATCCCTGCGCGCCGCGATCCTGGACGTGATGACGGCGGATTACATCGAGGTCGCCCGCGCTAAAGGCCTGAGCGAGCGGCGGATTCTGGTCAAGCACGCCCTGCGGAACGCGCTGATCCCGGTGACGACGATCCTTGCGGTCAACATCGGCTGGCTTCTGTCCGGCGCGGTGGTGGTGGAATACCTTTTCAGCTTCCCCGGGCTCGGCTCGCTTCTGGTGCGGGCGGCGGGGCAGCGCGACTATGCCGTGATCCAGGGCCTGTCGGTAACCTTTGCCGTCCTCGTCCTGGTGGTGAACCTGATCGCCGATCTGGCCTGCATGGCCATCGACAAACGTGTGGCGAGGGCCTGAGACATGACCGCTATCCCCACCCAACCGCGCGGACGCCTTCTGACGGAAATCACCCGCTGGCCAGGCAGCCTGAAGATCGGGACAGTGCTTTTCGTCCTGATCTGCCTTGCCGGCATCTTCGCGCCGTGGCTGACGCCTTATGGTCCGAACGAACAGGATTTGAAGAATACGCTCGTCGCCCCGTCGCTCGCCCACCCGTTCGGGACCGACAATTTCGGGCGCGATGTCTTTGCCCGCGTCCTTTACGGCATCCGCATCAACCTGCCCTTCGGGATCATCACCACCTATGTCCCGATGATCTACGGCGTTGTTCTGGGCGCGCTCGCGGGCTATTGGGGCGGCTGGTTCGACGCAATCCTGATGCGCATTCTGGACGTGACGGTGGCCTTCCCCTTCCTCGTCCTCATCATCGTGATCGTGGCGATCCTGGGGCCCGGCATCCACAATATCTACATCGCGATCTTTCTGACCGCCTGGACGATGTATGCCCGTCTCGCCCGCGCCGAAATGCTGGTTGAGCGGAACAAGGACTACATCCTCGCGGCCCGCACGCTGGGCTATGGCACCGGGCGGATCGTGTTCCGCCACGCGCTGCCCAACGTGTCGAATTCGTCCATCATCTTCTCCACCTCGGACTTCGTTTTGAACATCATGCTCTTGTCGGGCCTGTCCTTCCTGGGCCTTGGCGTCGCGCCGCCGACGCCGGAATGGGGCGCGATGATCGCCGAAGGGCGCGACTTCCTGTTCGACGCCTGGTGGATCTGTACCTTGCCGGGCCTGGCACTGGTCGTTACCGGCACGGCCCTTTGCCTGATCGGCGATGGTCTGGCCCAACGTCTGGGAGAGCGCCGCCATGCACTTGTCTGATCCCGCGAAGGCCGTTGCCACCGCCGTCCCCTTGTTGGAGGTCGAGGACCTGGTGGTCGAGTTCCGCCAGCGGGGTCGGGTGGTCCGGGCGGTCAACCACGTCTCGCTGACGCTTGGCCAAGGCGAGACGCTGGGGATCGTCGGAGAATCCGGATCGGGAAAGTCGGTCCTGTGCCGCAGCTTCCTGCGCCTTCTGCCCTCGCCCCCCGCCGTGGTGACGGCAAGCCGCATCTCCTTCAACGGGCAGAACCTGCCGGACCTGACCGAAGACCAGATGCAGGCGATCCGGGGCACCGACATCTCGATGGTATTCCAGAACCCGATGGGGGCGCTGAACCCGGTCTGGCCGATCGGCGACCAGATCACGGAAGGCGAAGTCGTGCGCGGCCGCCTAGCCCCCGCCAACCGCCGGAAGCGCGCCATCGAACTTCTGACCCGCGTCGGCATCCCGGCACCGGAGCTGCGGGTGGACGAATACCCGCACCAGTGGTCGGGCGGTATGGTCCAGCGCGCCGTCATCGCCATGGCGGTCGCCGGTGCGCCAAAGCTGATCCTGGCGGATGAGCCGACGACAGCGCTGGACGTGACGATCCAGAACCAGATCCTCGCCCTTTTGATGGAGCTGCAGGCCGAGACGGGGACAGCACTGATCCTCGTCTCCCACGACCTTGCCGTGGTGGCCGAAAGCTGCGACCGGGTGGCGGTGATGTATGCCGGTCGGATCATGGAGATCGCGCCGACCGACCGCATCTTCGTCGCCCCAAAACACGCCTATACGCTCGGCCTTCTCGGCTCGATCCCGCGGATCGAGGGCGGCGATCAGGCACTGGAGCCGATCCCCGGTCAGCCCCCGAATCTGGCCGACCTGCCGCCTGGCTGCCCCTTTGCGCCGCGCTGCCGCTTTGCGAGCTCCGCCTGCGCCGGGGCCGATATGACCTTGCGCGAAGTGGCACCGGGTCATTTCAGTGCCTGCATCCGGGCCAACGAGCTGGGAGGTGTCGCGTGACCGAAAGTCCCCTGATGTCTGTCCGCGACGTGACCATCGAATTCGCCAAGGTACGGTCGCTGACCGACCTCGTGACCGGCCGCAAGGCGCGTGTGGCCAAGGCCGTCGATGGTGTCAGCATCGACGTGATGCCGCAGGAAACCATCGGACTTGTCGGCGAAAGCGGGTCGGGGAAGACCACGCTTGGCCGAGCGATGCTAGGGCTTTACAAGCCTGCCGCCGGGACCGTCAGCTTCAAGGGCCACGACATCCACGACCCCGACCGCACGGTTCAGGCGGGCCTTCGTCGCAACCTGCAGATGGTCTACCAGAACCCGTTCTCGTCGTCTGAACCCCCCGCATGACGGTGGCCCAGACCCTGGGCGAGGCCCTGCGCTTTCACCGGATCGTGCCCGAGGCCGAGGTCGAGTCGGAAATCCGTCGCCTCCTCTCGCTCGTCGGGTTGCGCCCTGAAATGGCACATCGCGCGCCAAAGGCGATGAGCGGCGGGCAGAACCAGCGCGTCGGACTTGCCCGGGCGATGTCCGTGCGGCCAGAGATGCTGGTGCTGGACGAAAGCGTCTCGGCGCTGGACGTGTCGATCCAGGCGCAGGTGCTGAACCTGCTGGCCGAGCTGCGCGCCAGCCATGGCCTGACGATGATCTTCATCGCGCATGAATTGTCAGTCGTGCGCCACATCAGCCACCGGGTCGCGGTGATGTATCTGGGCCGGATCGTGGAAACCGGAACCACGGATGAGATCTTCGATCACCCAAGGCATCCCTACACGCAAAGCTTGCTTGCGGCCGTCCCCCGCTTTGGCACCGCCAAACGCCAGCGCAAGGCCGCGCTGCAGGGCGATGTGCCAAGCCCCTATGCCATCCCCAAGGGCTGCCGGTTCCAGACCCGCTGCCCGGTTGTCAAGGACATCTGCCGCAGCACCGTGCCGCCCAGCATCAGTCTGTCGCCGACGCAGCGCGTCGAATGCCACGTCGCGGCCGGGTCATGACTCGGTCGGTCGACCGACGCCCGGTTAAGGTCGGGCAGCACACCGTGCAGACTTACAGTTGTGGCGATGCCGAAGAGGTTGGAGGCGAGACAGACGCCGAAACACTCGAACTCCTCGGCGGCGATGTCGAACTCCTCGCCGGCCTCGCACAGCATCAGGGCGCGATCCGGGCTGTCGACCGCGGTCACCTCGAAGCCGGCGGCGGACAGCTGCGGCGCGAGGAGGTTGCGGAAGAAGGCGCTGTCGTCGACCAGCAGCAGGCGCTTGCGCCGCCCTTGG
>JAAUPC010000173.1 GCA_012036325.1 Paracoccaceae bacterium | reverse complement strand
GTACAAAGCCTGGGCTTTCGGCGCATCGGCTGGATCGCCAGTTCGCGGCGCAGCAAGTCGCGGCAATGCTCGAACTGCCGCAGCGCCAGCGCACGCTGGCCGCTGGCGACGAACAACTGCATCAGGTCGCGATGCACGTCTTCACGCAACGGATCGTGGTCGAGGATGCGCTGGGCGTGCGCGATGCCGTCGTTGTACATCCTGCGGATGGTGGCGATCTGCATCAGCCGGTACTGCGCGTTGAGGAAGTTGCGGCGGTATCGCTCGCGCGCGCGTAACGCCAGTCCGTCGTCAGCTCGACCAGCAGGTCGGCCAGGATCTTGGCCTGCGAGGCAAGTTCCGCCTCATCCAGCACCAACAGCGGGTCGCCCGCGGCCACGCGATCACCATCGCGGACAAGGATCGCCTTCACCACGCCACCGTCGCGGTGCTGGACGATCTGGGCCCGGGCTTCGATCTGCACCTGGCCCTGCGCGATGACCGCCCCGGCAAGCGAGGCCCAGGCCCCCCAGACGCCGACGCCCAGGGTCAGGATCACAACGGTCAAGAGGCCGAGGAGGGCTGAGCCACGGATGCTCCAACTCATGATGCGGACCCGGCCATGTCAGTGCCCGCAACCGCGACCGGGCGGGCGGCGGCTGGGGTGATCTGCGCGTGGTTTGAGGCGATCTTGCGCAGCACTTCGTCGCGGGGGCCAAAGGCGGCATTCTGGCCCGCCTTGATCATCAGAAGAAGGTCACATTCGGCAATCGCTGCCGGGCGATGCGCCATGATGATCACGATAGAGCCGCGCGCCTTAAGCGCCCGGATTGCCGCGTTCACCGCCTCGGACCCCGGGGCATCGAGGTTTGAGTTCGGCTCATCCAGCACCACCAGAACCGGGTTGCCGAACAGCGCGCGGGCAAGGCCGATGCGCTGCTTCTGCCCGCCAGAAAGGCGCGTGCCGACCGCGCCCACCGGCGTGTCATAGCCTTTGGGCAGGCCCAGGATGATGTCATGCGCGCCGGCCAGCTTGGCCGCGGCGATGACGGCCTCGGCATCAGGCGTCTCGGCCAGACGGGCGATGTTTTGGGCGACGGTCCCGTCAAAGAGCACCACATCCTGCGGCAAATAGCCGACATGGGTGGCCAGCGCGTCTTCCTCATACTGGTCAAGCCGGGCCCCACCCAACCGCACCTCACCCGCGACCGGCCGCCAAAGCCCGACCAGCGCACGGGCGAGCGAGGACTTGCCAGAGGCACTTTCCCCCACGACGCCGACCGCCTGCCCGGGATCGACCGCGAAGCTGAGGCGCTGCAGGGTCGGCTTTGCCTCACCCGGTGGGACGACGGCAAGATCGGTGACCACCAGCCTGGCATCGGGGCGCGGCAGGGTGGTGCGGGCCACGGGGGCCGGAACGGTGGCGAGGAGGACCTTCAGTGAGGACCAGCCCTTGCCCGCACGGGCGACGTTTGCCCAGCCGCTGACGAGCTGCTCTACCGGGGCCAGGGCCCGGCCCATCAGGATGGAACTCGCGATCATCGCGCCGCCGGTGATCTCATTCTGGATCACGAGCCAGGCCCCCAGCGCCAGCATGGCCGATTGCAGGAACAGCCGCAGCGTCTTGGTGGTGGAGCCGAAGCCGCCATTGCGGTCGCTGAGCGCGATCTCGGAGACAAGGGCCGCATCCCGCTCCTTCCGCCAGCGGGTGATGGCAGCAGCGGACATGCCGAGGCTGCGCACGGTGTCGGATTGGGTACGGATCTGCTCGGACACGCGGTTGGAGGCGGCAGAGGTGCGGCCTGCCACTTCGGACGGCCTGCGGCTGAAGATCTGGTTCAGAAGCATGATGATGACCAGCACCAGGCCGCCGCCAATCGCCAGCCAGCCGAGCAAGGGGTGCAGGATGAAGATCGCGCCAAAGAAGAAGGGCGCGAAAGGCATGTCGAAGAACGCAAAGGCAAGGGGGGAGCCCGCGAACTTGCGCACCGCCTCAAGATCATAAAGCGCGGTGGCGGCTTCCTTGGCAACGCTTTGCGGGGCAGCCATCGCGGCGCGGAAGACGCGGGCGTCAAGATCGGCCTGGAGCGTCGCGCCAATCCGGGTGCCGATGCGACCGCGGACGGTCTCCAAGAGCGCCATCGCGGCGAAAAGGCCGATGATGAGAAGGAAGAGGGCCACGAGCGTGGGCTCAGAGCGGCTGGCGAGGACCCGGTCATAGACCTGCAGCATGAAGAGCGGCCCGGTCAGCATCAGAAGGTTCACGAAGGTGCTGAAGAGCGCAATCAGAAGGAGTGCGGGGATATGCCGGGCGGCAGCAGCGGAAAGCGTCTCGGGCATGAACTCGTACAGATCCAAATGCGCGTGTCGGTTGTATCGTCATGGCACAGGGCGCGATTCGGTGCCATCGGGGATTGCGGGGGGGCTGACGGGGATCGGATGATGAAACGGTATCCAGCTCCAGGATGGGTCGGTGAATCACCGGGCAGACGACGTTCACGCGGTCGAACAGGACGACGGGGACGGTGTCTAACACCATGCTGACAGCCGATGCGGCGGAATATCGAGAGCTGGCGGCGTGCGGTGTCCACGGTGGACAGATTGGCATTTCCGAACGCGTTCAATGGGTTGGGCGCGGGCGTTAGGGATTTGGAAACATTTGGTGGGCCGGTCGCGGATGCGCAAAAGATTCCGCTGGAGAAGTGTAAGCCTGGCTTGACGCGTGGTGAGTTGACAGAATCTGATGCCCTCAAAGGTAGACAGATTCGCGCCGAAGTTGATCTTGGGTTTTGGGTGCTTGGTGACAGCGGAGGACAGCGGGGCCCGGGGTAGAATTTCCGGCAGTAAAAGAAGCAACCGACGCCGTTTATTACAGCTTCGGGAATTGATGGGTTCGCTGCCACGCTACGGCTCACTGAAAATGCTAGGCAGTTTTAAAGAGGAGGAAACGTAAATTGGGTGATATTGATCCGCCTCATCCAAGCCCCTCTCTTTTGAAAACCCTTGTCGCGCTTTCAGGCCGATCCAAGAGATTGCTTAGATTCGTAAAAGGGTCATTAACCAGAGCTTGGAAGAGAATTAAGGGGCCAGAACCAGTATTTCTCGCACGCCTATCGCTGAGAATGGACCTGCTTGAATTCTATGATTTCAGTGGGAACATTGAAAGATATCGCATCCAGAAGAACGGGGAGTTTCCTGTTCTTATTGTTCACCAGTCGGATGATAGCTATAGAAGGATGACGTTCTCTAGGCCCAGGGACAAACTTCGATCTCTGCTGTTTCCGCCGTTTTCGGACGAATCTTTTAATCATGGTTGGATTTTGTGGTCATGGACCTCTGATGGTATCTACTTAAGGCTGCTCATTGGTGAGGCGTCTATGCTTCTGACCCTCCAGGAAGCAATTGCGTTGGGGAAAGCTCTTTTTCCTGAAAGTCAAGGCATTGAAATAATCAAGAGCGACGAGTGATCGCACTATGGACAAGTTTTTTACGTTCGACTACGAGAGACCAGCTTCATTTGGGTTCAAGGCGCTAAATGCAGAGGTGAAATTTAATCTCAGCTTTAAGGCCGAACCGATAACATCGGAGCCTCATCGCCCAGCTTCGACCCCACTTCGAGAACCCAGGTTTACATAAACTTGAATGTTGCTCGATCACTTGCTCGGCGGCTTCGCAATTTTATTGGATCACATTGCTCAAAAGATCATGAAAGGTAATAGACCACGGCAAGCCTTTCAGATCTTTCGGATTGCAAGCTGGGACTGCTTAGGGATCAAGCGCAAGCATAGCGTGATTTTGATAGAACATTGGGCCTGACGGATGCAGCCGTAGCTGGGGATGTGGAAAAGCTGCCGTGGTCACCGTGCCGGGTTGCCGGTTGGGCGCACGAGCGTGGGGGCTTTGTCTACACTCACGATGCCCTTGTCCATGAAGCGGTGCGCGACTTGCCACCCATGGTTTGCAATGAGGCTTGGTGAGCGGCTGTGGTCTTGGCTTTGGTCATGATCGGCCCCGCCATGCATCAAGGCCCTAGCGCCGCCGAGGCCCTTATGCTGTGCCGGGAAGAAAAGCCTGTCCTGGAGGCGCGGCAGAAGGTTACCTCAATAGTCAACCCACGGGCCTTGACCGCCGCGTTGAGGTGAGAGCGAAAGGCCGGGGGCTTTGGCTGCCGCTTCCAAGGTTTTGGGGGGCGCAGAAATTCCGGTGGTAACGTAACAATGCCTTGGGCCTTTGCGAAAGGAAACGCATCGGGCCTGTCAGGGCAGCCGAGCCGAAGAAGGATCAGATATGCGGCCATTCTTTCCACTTTTCGCCGCAGCACTGGCCGCGCTTTTGACGGTGCATGCCGTGAAGGCCGAGGTTCAGGCGCGCCTGACATTCTGGTCCTTGGCGATTCCCAACTGTCTTTCGGGGCGGGGAAGGCCTTTGTGGAACTGTTCACCGGGCTGAAGGGCGCGTGCGGGCTTGGACAGGAGGCCACCGTCGGCGTCATCGGCGTGCGGTCAAGCACGCTGCTGTCCTGGACCTCGCAGGGCAAGGCGGCAAAGGGCGCGATCTGCGATGTCGATCCGAAGTGGAAAGTGAACGCCGGGGTTTATGGCACGCTGTCGCAAGGCGAAAACCCCTATGTCCAGATCGGCCGGGGTGAGCAGTTCCAGTTCTGCTCGGCCGAGCGGTCGCCGCTGGAGGCGGTGTTTCACGATGGCTACTACCGGCCGGAGCTGGTGCTGATGTTCCTGATGGGCAATGCAACGGACCGCTGGGCTGACAGCCCCGATCTGGCCTTGCAGGACGTGCGATCGTTTCTGTCGGACCTGCCGGCCGGGCAACCTTGCATCTTCATGACGTCCGCGCCGCCCTATGGGGAAAAGTCCGTGCGCCAAAGGCAGAAGGCGCAGGACAATATCGAGGCGGCATTCGCGAAGGCCGGAGGGCAATGCAGTTTTGTCCCGGGGTTCACGCCTGAGACGGTGGCCGAAAACATGGGCAACGCGGCCAATTTCCGGCGCCATGCCTCGGGCAAGGTGAAGGACCCCTACCATCCGACGGAAAAGGCGGCGCAGCGGTTCATGGCTTTGCAGCGCGACGCCATCTGCAAGGCGGTGGCCGCGCAGCTTGCGCCGTGACGCAAGGAGATCACGTCGCCGCGACTTGACTGACATGTCGGTAACGGCAAGCGGCGCGTCCGCGAAAGGACACGCACCAACCAGAGGAGTTTCCCCATGTTCAAGATGACCGCCCTTGCCTTTGCTTTCACCGCCGGAATGATCGGCGCGGCCTTTGCGGGCGACCAATATGTCGACAAGACCGGTTTTGCCGTATCGGGCTATGACGTGGTGTCCTATTTTGACCTGGCCCAGTCCAAGGTCGGCGCGCCACAGCCTGCGCCCCTGCCGGGCAGTGCCGCGATCACTGCCGAGTACAACGGGGCGACCTTCGCTTTCGCGACCGAGGCCAACCGGGACAAGTTTACCGCCAATCCGGCAGCCTTTGCGCCGCAATACGACGGGCATTGCGCTTACGGCGTTGCCAAAGGCGGCAAGGTTCCCGGCAACCCGACGCTGTGGCGGATTGTCGATGGCAAGCTTTACCTCAACATCACCAAGAACGTGGTCGGCTTCTGGGAAGAGGATATTCCCGGCAATCTGAAGACCTCGGAAAAGAACTGGGTCGGCCTTGAACCGGCATCGGCGTCGAAAGACAAGATCCCGAACTTTACGTCCGCCGCTCCGGTTTCCAACTGATCGGGCTGGGGATTGACCACGGACGATCCCAAGCCGCAAAGCGCGCAGGCCCTGTCGGGTCTGCGCGTTCTTGATCTGTCACGCATCCTTGCCGGGCCGACAGCCACGCAGTTGCTTGCAGACCTTGGGGCCGAAGTGGTCAAGATCGAACGTCCAGGCGCGGGGGATGACACGCGGGGCTGGGGCCCGCCGTTTGTGGCGGATGCCAGCGGGGAAGAGACGGGGCCGAGCGCTTATTTCATGGCGGCCAACCGGGGCAAGCTTTCGGTGAGTGTGAACATCGCCGATCCGCAAGGGCAGGCATTGGTGCAGGCCTTGGCAGCGCAATCGGATGTTCTGGTCGAGAACTTCAAACCGGGTGACTTGCAACGCTATGGTCTGGACCATGCGACCCTTTCGGCCCTGAACCCCAGGCTGATCTATTGCAGCATCACCGGCTTTGGGCATACCGGGCCAAATGCACATCGGGCCGGGTATGACTTTTTGGTGCAAGGCGAAGGTGGGCTGATGAGCCTGACGGGAACGGCCGAGGGTCCGCCGCTGAAAGCCGGTGTCGGGATCGCTGATCTGATGTGCGGGCTCTATGCCGCCGTGGGCATCCTTGCGGCTGTTCAGGCGCGGCATGAGACGGGGTTGGGGCAGCACATCGACCTTGCGTTGATGGATGCTCAGGTCGCGATGCTGGCCAATCAGGGCGTGGGATATCTGACCGACGGCAAGGTGCCGCCCCGGCGCGGGAATGACCATCCGACCATCGTGCCTTACGGAACTTTTCCGGCCAGTGACGGGAATTTCATCCTGGCCATCGGCAATGACAGCCAGTTTGCGCGTTTTGCTGACCTGGCAGGCGCGCCAGGCCTGGCCTCTGACGCCCGCTTTGCCACCAATGCCGCGCGGGTCAGGAACCGGGAGGTGTTGGTCCCCCTTCTTGCAGCCTTGACGGCCGGACGGTCTGCGCGGGATTGGCTGGCGAGGTGTGAGGCCAAGGGCATTCCCGCTGGTCCGGTCAATGATCTGGCGCAGGTGTTTGCCAGTCCACAAGTTGCGGCGCGGGACATGCGGGTGGCGATGCCGCTGGCGTCGGGTCTGATGGCCGATCTGATCGGCAACCCATTGAAGCTTTCGGGAACCCCTGTCACCTATGCCAAAGCGCCGCCGGACCTTGGCGCGGATACAGGCGCTGTGCTGGCGCGCCGTTTGGGCCTGACGCAGGCCGAGCTTTCGGCGCTGGCTGCAGCGGGCGTGATTTCTGGAGACTTGGACATATGAAGACCGGCGCGGACGTCATCGGCAAAGCCCTGGTGCAGGCTGGGGCGACCCATGCTTTCGGCATTCCGGGGGGTGAGGTTCTGGCCCTGATGCAGGGGCTTGACGCGAATGGGCTGCGATTTGTGCTGGTCAAGCATGAAAACGGTGGCGGGTTCATGGCCGAAGGGTTGTGGCACATGACGGGCGCGCTGCCGGTGCTGGTGGCAACGCTTGGTCCGGGGGTGGCAAATGCGGTGAACGTGGTGGCCAACGCCATGCAGGACCGGGTGCCGCTGATCTTTCTGACCGGCTGTGTCGATGCGGCAGAGGCGGAAACTATACCCAATCAGGTTTTTGACCATCAGGCGATGCTGCGGCCCGTGGTCAAGGGCAGCTTCCGTCTGGCCGCA
>JAAUPC010000172.1 GCA_012036325.1 Paracoccaceae bacterium | reverse complement strand
TGCCAGAAACCCCGGCCTGACCGTGCCGCCGCCCGGCAAGGCGCGCAGGCGACGCGGGCCACAGTCTCGGGAGTTTCAGCCTGGCCCATCTGCATGCCAGCCCGGGCGGCAAAGCCGGTGCCGACCGGCCCGGGGGCGACAGAGAGGACGGAAATGCCCTGCGGCTTCAGTTCGGCCGCAAGACCTTCAGCGAAAGACTGCACGAAGCTTTTGGTGGCGGAATAGGTCGCTGAGTTCGGCGCGCCCTGAAAGCCGACGATCGAGGAAAAGAGGATGATCCCTCCCCGCCCGGCCTGTGCCATCCGGCTGCCGATGCCATGGGTCAGGGCCACGACCGCGCGGCAGTTCACGTCGACCATGTTCACCTCGGATGCCAGGTCCTGTGACAGAAAGGGCCCAAGCGAGCCGAACCCTGCCGAGGCGACCAGAAGGCCGATTGGGGCAGTCGCAGTTCTCTTCAGCAACGCAGTGACCGCCTCGGGGTCGGAGAGGTCCGTCGCTAGCACGTCAACCTTGATGCCGTGCACGCGGCGCAGTTCGGCGGCCTGGTCTTGCAGGACGGTTTCCCGGCGGGCGACGAGGATCAGGTCGAAACCCTGAACGGCCAGCGCCTCGGCAAAGGCGCGGCCGATACCATCGCTTGCGCCGGTGACGAGGGCCGTGGAGCCGAATTTTGAGGTGAGTGCGGAGTTCGTCATAGGATGGACCTTTCGGGTCAAGATCATTCAGCAGCAAGGTAAAGAGGCAGGGCGTCCGTGGTTGCAGGAACGGTGGTGTTCTGCGCCGGACCGGTGGGCTTCACGCGGAACCAGGCGGCGTAAAGGGCGGGCAGGAAGAACAGGGTCAGGACGGTGGCGACGATCAGCCCGCCCATGATCGACAAGGCCATCGGCCCCCAGAAGACCGACCGGGCGAGGGGGATCATCGCAAGGATCGCGGCCAGCGCGGTCAGCACCACGGGGCGGGCGCGGCGCACGGTGCTTTCGACAATTGCCTCCCACGGGGCGGCGCCTGCGGCAAGGTCATGGTCGATCTGGTCCACCAGGATGACCGTGTTGCGCATGATCATCCCGGCCAGTGCGATCACCCCCAAAAGGGCGACAAAGCCGAAGGGGGCGTTGAACAAAAGAAGGGCAGCCACCGCGCCGATGGCCCCAAGCGGTGCGGTCAGGAATACGAGGAAGAGCTTCGAGAAGCTGCGCAGTTGCAGCATCAGAAGCGTAAGCATCACCACGAACATCAGCGGAAAGACCTGAAAAAGCGCGCCGTTCGCCTTGTTGCTTTCCTCGACCGCGCCGCCGGTTTCGATCCGGTAACCGGCAGGCAGGGCGTCGATGATCGGCTGCAAGAGGGGCTGAATCTCGGCGGTGACGGTTGGGGCTTGCACGCCTGGCACGATGTCGGCGCGGACGGTCAGTTCCATGTCACGGTTGCGGCGCCACAGGATCGGTTCTTCAAAGCCATAGCTGACCTCCGCCAACTGGCGGAGAGGAACCGCACCGCCGCCGGGCAGAAGCACGGTCAGGTCAGCCAGGGCCGAGGGATCGGCGCGTTCGGACGCAGGGGCGCGGACGATCACGTCGATCAAGTCCGTCCCGTCGCGGTATTCGGTGACCTTGACGCCCGACAGGAGGGTTTGCAGGGTGTTGGACACATCGGACGTGTTCAGCCCAAGGCTGCGGATGCGGTCCTGATTCAGGCGGACCTGGACGGTCTTGGCCTGTTCGTTCCAGTCAAGCTGGGGTTCAATCGTGTTCGGGTTGGCAACCATTACTGACCGTACATCAGCCGCGATCCGGCGCACCTCGGCCGGATCGGGGCCGATGACGCGGAACTGCACCGGAAAGCCCACGGGCGGGCCAAAGACGATCTGGTCAACCCGGACGCGGGCCTGTGGCACAGCGCCTGCGGCGACCGCCGCCTCGATCTTGGCGCGCAGGCGGTCGCGGGCGGCGGCGTCCTGGGCCATGATGACGGTCATCGCAAAGCTGGGGTTCGGGAGCGCAGGATTCAACGCGAAGAAGAAGCGCGGCGCGCCGGCCCCGACATAGGTGGAGGAAAAGCGCATGTCGGGGTCACCCTTGACCAGCGCCTCAGCCGCGAGGGCGGCTTTGGCGGTGGCTTCGATTGACGAGCCTTCGGGCATGCGGGTTTCGATGAAAAGCTCAGCCCGGGCGGAAGTGGGGAAGAACTGCTGCTGGACAAAGCCCATGCCCACTCCGGTCGCGACAAGGGCGGCGATGGTCAGCGCGATGACCGCCCAGCGCGCACGGAGGCTGGTGTTCACCCCGGCCCGCAAGATGCGGTAAAGCCGGCTGTCATAGGCGGCGTGATGCGCGCCAGGTTTGGGTTGGGGCAAAAGCTTCAGCCCAAGGTAGGGGGTCACGATCACGGCTACGAACCACGACACGATCAGTGCGATGCCGACGACCCAGAAAATGTTGCCCGCGTATTCACCGCTGGTGGACTGGGCGAGGCCCACGGGAAGGAACCCCGCCGCCGTGACCAGTGTGCCGGTCAGCATCGGGAAGGCGGTGCTGGACCAGGCGGCCGAGGCGGCGGCAATCCGGTCATAGCCCTGTTCGATCTTCACGACCATCATTTCGACCGCGATGATGGCGTCATCAACCAGAAGTCCCAGCGCGATGATGAGGGCGCCAAGCGTGATCCGGTCAAAGTTCAGCCCCATGGCCTGCATGATGACGAAGACGACCGCCAGCACGATGGGCACCGACAGCGCCACCACGATCCCTGTCCGCAGACCAAGCGTTACAAAGGACACGACCAGCACGATCACCAGCGCCTCAAGGAAGGTGTGGATGAATTCGTCAAAGGCGTGCTCGACGATGTCGGCCTGGTCTGAGGTCTGCGTCACCTCGACCCCGAGGGGCAGATCGGCGCGGAAGGCTTCAACCTCGGCCTCCAGCACCTTGCCCAGGTGGACAACGTTGGCACCATCGGCCATGGCAACACCGACACCCACCGTCGCGCGCCGTTCAGATAGGCCATGTAGGCAGCGGGGTCTTCATAGCCGCGCCGGACCTGAGCAATATCCCCCAGGCGCAGCACTGTCCCGCCAGCCCGGATGGGAAGGTCCCGCAGGGCGGCAAGGCTGGCCAGATCACCGCTGACGCGAACCTGCACCTCATCCGCGCTGGTCTGGAAGGCACCTGCGGCGGTCATCGCGTTCTGGGCGGCGATGGCATCAAAGATGGCCTGCGGCGAGACCCCCAGCGTGGCAAGGCGGTGGTGGCTGATCTCGACGAAGATGCGTTCTTCAACCTCACCGATGAGGGCGACCTTGGCCACATCCTCGGCCCCAAGAAGCCGGGTGCGCAGGCGCTCGGCATAGGCCTTGAGTTCCGCCCGGCCGAGGCCTTCACCGGTGACCATGTAGATGGCTGAAAAGACATCGCCGAATTCATCGTTGAAGAACGGGCCGATTAAACCCTGCGGCAGCGTGGGGCGGAGGTCACCCACCTTCTTGCGAATCTGATACCAGACCTCGGCCGCCTCTTGCCGGACGGAGTCTTTCAGCTGCACCTGAAGTATAACCGCCCCCGGACGCGAGAAGGTGCGGACATAGTCCAGTTCCGGTAGTTCCTGGATGCGTTTTTCGATCGGCTCGGCCACCAGGTTCTGCATCTCTTCCGCTGTTGCCCCGGGCCAGACAGCCTGCACCACCATGGTCTTGATGGTGAAAGTCGGGTCTTCGGCCCGGCCCAGGGTGGCGTAGGCGAAAGCACCGGCGGCCAGCGCCACAAGGATGGCAAACAGCGTGACGGCGGGGTTGGTGACCGACCAGCGCGAGAGGTTGAGGCGGTCCATGGCTTAGCTTTCCGGAGTGGCAGTGGTTTCCACCACGCGGACGGGGCGCGTGGCGTCGATCTTGTGGGCACCAAGGCTGACGATCCTGTCGCCCTCAACCAGGGGCCCCTGCACCAGTGCCCGGTCCCCATTGACGGAGACAAGATCGACGGCAACGCGTTCAACCATGTCTTGCCCTTGCTGCAGACGCCAGACGGCAGGTCCTTCGCCGTCGTTCAGCACCGCCGCCAATGGCAAAGCAACCACGGGCGCGCCGTTGTCGGTTGAGAACCTGATGGTCATGGTCCGGCCAAGTGCCGTGGCGGCATCGGGGGCGTCTAGCGCCATGCGCACCCTGTAGGTGCGGCCAACGGGGTCAACGTCGGGAGAGATGTCGCGCAGGGTCAGCGCATAGGTGGCGCTATCGGCACCCCAAAGTTCCGCGGTCGCCGTCGCCGTTTCCGGCAGGGCGCGAGAGGCTTCCGGCAAGGCAAAAACGACATCCAGCGCGTCTGTCCGGGCGACCAGAACAACGGGTTGGCCCGCGCCGACCACTTGGCCCGCTTCGCTGGGGGTGGCTGTGACCACGCCATCAGCCTCGGCCACAAGGATGGCGTAGGACAGCCGGTTTTCCGCCAGCGCCGTGGCCTTTACGGCGCGATCGGCGCGCGAGGTGGCCTCGGCTGCGGCACTGGTGGCACGGTCAAGCGCTGCCTGCGCGACATGACCGGCGGCGAAAAGATCACGACTGCGGACAAGATCGGCCTGCGCGCGGTCAAGGTCGGTTGCGGCGGCCGCGGCTTCGGCGCGGGCGGCTTCGAGGTCAAGCCTTGCGTCAGTGTCATCCAGCCTGGCCAGGGTCTGGCCCTTTATCACGCGGTCCCCGACTTCGACCAGCCGGGCGGTGATCTTGCCCGGCTGCCGGAAGCCAAGGGGCAGTTCATGCCGGGGGCGGATTGTGCCGGTATAGGTTTCTACGGCGGCGACTGGCGTGAAGGCCACAAGCGTCACCCGGACGGGTTGTGGCGGGCGGGGGGCTGCGACATTCGCCGTGTCTATAGTGGCGTCTGCGGGGGCGGGCAAAAAGTCTGCAAGCTGGTCGCGCGCCGCGTAGCCTGCCACCCCGAGCAGAGCAAACAGGGCAAAAGCACCGCCTGCCTTGACCATGCGTGACCTTGCCATGCCGAGCCTCCTGGATTCTTGCCATGTTAGTGGTTCTAACTTATGTTAGCGTCTCTAACATGGCAAGCGATATCTGAAAGCCCCTTGGACTTGCATCACCGGTGCAAGCGACTAGAAGAAACCAAGGCCGCAAGGGCAAAGGATCAGGTGTGAAGACCACGTATCACCATGGCGAATTGCGGCAGGCGCTGATCGATGCCGCGCGGCATCTGATTGCGGAACGGCAGGGGAATGATTTCAGCTTGTCGGATGCCTGCCGAAGGGCTGGTGTCTCAACCGCTGCGCCCTACCGGCATTTTCCGGACAAGACCGCCATCATCAACGAGGTGGTGGCACAAGGTTTCGCCGACATGGGCAACCAGTTTCGCGCGGCGACGGCAGCTTTCCCGGCGGGCACGCCGACCGCATCGTGGCGGTGGGCCAGGTTTATCTGGCCTTCGCGATCCAGGAACCGGCCCTGTTCCGGATGATGTTCAGCCAGAAACCCAACCTGTCGGAAAAGGATATCGTGACCGCGCAAGGCCGGGCCTGCTTTGGCTATGTCTTGCAGGAAGTGATCGACTACTGCGCGTTCCACCGGGTGGCGGGTGACGCGATGATGATTGCGGTGCAGTTGTGGACGCTGGTCCACGGCGCGGCTAGCCTGACAATCGACGGCGACTACGCCAAGGTGGCACCGGAGCTATCCGTCAGCACCATGATTCAGGAAGGCGCGCAGAAGCTGCTGTTTCTGTTGCCGATGCGTGAATGACCCTGATCCCAAGATTGCAGGTCAAGGCGCAGTGGCGGACGGCCGAGGCGCGGATCTAGGCAGCAACGGTGCCAGCGCCGCCCTTGCGAAGGCTGACCCTTCGGTCAACCAATAGCCGATATTGGCGCGCAGGCCGTCACTCTTCGCGCAGGGCCCGTTCATACTGGTCGATCAGCGGTCTGGAAAAATAGGCCATGGCCGTCTGTTCCTGCGTGGTCAGATAAATCTCGACCGGCATCCTGGGCATAAGTTCCAGACCGGCAAGCTGGGCCATTTCTTCCGGCAAAAGCTCGACGTTGCCGATATAGAATGGCTGGGAGTCCGGGCCTGCAACCGTGGTGGCGGCTGAAATGTAGCTGATCTTGGCAGCCAGTTCCGGCGTGGTCCGGTGGTTGAACGCCGAGAATTTCACGCGGGCGGGCGGGCCAAGACAGACTTGGTCAATCGACGTGATCGGAAGCTGTACTTCGATGCTGAGCTTTGCCCCTTCCGGCACGATTGTGGCAAGCACTTCAGCAGGGGTGACAACGCCACCGATGGTGAAGACCGAGAGTTCGTTGATCCGGCCTGCAATCGGCGCGCGGAACTCAGTGCGCAGGAGGCGATCTTCGACGGCGGCCATGCGATCGTACAGCTCTTGCAGCCGGGATTCCACGACCACGAGTTCCCGCTGGGATTCCGTCCTTGCAACTTCGTCGATTGCCAGAACCCGCATCTGCACTTCGCTGATCTGAGATTTTGACCGTGCAATGTTGGCGTCCAGTTCGCCCAAGCGGCCCCGGAGTTGAGCAAGTTCACGCTTTGTTTCCTCGATCCGAGGGGTCTCGACCAGTCCGTTCTCGTGCAACCCCTTGATCCGCTGATAGCTTTCCGCCACCAGCACCAGTTCATCGACGAGGGCATCGCGTTGTGCCTTGAGGGCGGCGACTTCGTCATTGATCTGAAGGATCCCAAGCTCCAGCTGTTGGCGCTGGTTGCTGCGGTTGGCCAGATTGCCCTGATGCAGACGGGTTTCCCCGGCGACGACATCGAAGAGCGCCGGGTCATTCGCGGTCAGCCGCGCGGGGAAGAGGATTTCAGGCTGCCCGTCCCGATCAGCAACAAGACGGGCGCGACGTGCTTCGACTTCATTGATCTGCGCGGTCAGGATCGACCGCTCGGCCCGGGTCTGGGTATCGTTCAGGCGAAACAGAAGCTGGCCTTCCGCGACGGTGTCACCTTCCCGCACCAGGATTTCCGAGACGATGCCGCCATCCAGATGCTGAACCTGCTTTAGGTTCTGGTCGACCTGCACTGATCCCGTCGCGATCACCGCGCCGCTGATTCTGGCCGTAAACGCCCAGCCCCCGACACCCCCAAGCAGCGCAACCGCAAGCACCATCCCGAAGATGACGCGTCCACCCAGCTTGTCAAAGGACTTGTCTTCACCCCGGTCCTGCTGACCTGCCACTGGTCTTTCATCCAACTACGACCGGAGCCCGGTGGTCAATTACGCCGTTTGGCGCGGGTTGAGCAATCGCCCGACGCGCGGAACTCTTATCGCGTGCAGCGGGACGGGCGATTGCGGTGGTCAGGTGCAGGGCGAAACCTGCGGGGGTCTGGTAGCCGAGGGCCGAATGGGGCCTTGCGGTGTTGTAGTCGGTGACCCAGGCCGCGATCAGATCGCGGGCATGGGCCAAGTTG
>JAAUPC010000171.1 GCA_012036325.1 Paracoccaceae bacterium | reverse complement strand
GCTGTTCGATTCCCCCTCACACGGCCGTTTTCTATCACGAGCGTGTTGACGGCGCCGATGGCCTCGGCCTCGACCAGTTCCCCATCCTTGGCACCCATCGTCAGGTCCGACGACACGCGCCATTCCTTGTCTGAGCCTTTCTCAATCGGCTGGATGCGGCCACCTTCCGCATTCACCCGGAAGATGCCCAAGACCTTGGCGGGGTTCGACCCCAGCTTGCGGATCAGCCGTGCCTCATATGCGTAATCGTCAAGGTCTACCTTGGCGAGGCGAGCAAGGATCTTGTCGCCGCCACCAAGCGCCGGATCGCCCTTTTTGGGGATGATCAGGATGCGGGGGGTATCATCCACCCCTTCCTCCAGCGGCCTTGCATACAGGTCACCGCCAGAATCCGGCGGCAGGACCTGCAGCACGGCCACTGGCGGCAAAGCGCCCTTTTCATGGAACCGCCGCATGGTCTTTTCGACCACGCCTTCGCCCTCAAGTTCCCGCAACAGGCGCTTCAGCTCAATCCGGCCATCGCCCTTGATGCCGAAGGCCTTGGCAATGTCGCGCTTGGCCGAGAGGCCGGGGTTTTCACTGATCCACTGGCGGATCTGGTCTTTGGAGGGCAGGTTTTTCATAGCCCCATGCCTAGCATGATGCCAGTGCAAAGCCCACCCCCGGGGCGGTCAGATCAGGGCCATTCCCACGCCGACCAGACCCATGCCGATCAGGATCAGGATGGCAAAGAACTGCGCCCCAAAGGCTGGCCCGCGTGAGGCGGGATGGCCATATATAGCCGGACATAGGCCACGCGCGCCAACACCCAGACCAGCCCAAAGACGGCGGCCCAAAGGTCGGACATCCACAGGGCGGCGATCCACAGTGCGGGCAGGATCGCGGGCGCGGTTTCGACCGCATTCATCTGCACGCGGATCGCACGCTCCAGCAGCGGGTCGCCGGTCACGGCGGGGGCGGAAATCTTGGTTTTGGCCCGGACCACGGCGACATACAACGCCACCCCGACATAGTAGACCGCGATGAATAGCGTGATGAGCGAGGTATAGACCGGCAATTCCATGTCAGACCCTTAACTGGTGGCGATAGGGGTCTGGATAGCGGGCGGCAGCCGCAAAGACCAGTGTTGCCCGGCTCCAAGGGTGGCCCGCCGGTGATACAGGATGTCACAGGTCAAGGATCATGCTGCGGTGTTCGATGCCTGCGTCGATGAAGGCCTCACCCGCCACTCGGAACCCCAGCTTTTCATAGAACCCCGTCGCGTGGGACTGCGCCCCAAGCGCGGCCAAGGTGACCCCCGGCTGTTGCCGCAAAACGTCGAGGGCCGCGCGGATCAAGGCTGCGCCAAGCCCGGAACCCCGCGCCGGAACCTGCACGCAGACCCGGCCGATCTTCCCGGTTTCGCCCTTGAGGAGCAGCCGCGCAGTGCCAACTGGGGCATCGCCGTGATAGGCCAGAAGGTGGATCGCGGCGTCGTCCTGATCGTCCACCTCATCCGCCTCGCTGACGCCCTGTTCGACGATGAAGACCTCACGCCGCAGGGCGCGGCAGGTGGGGATGTCGCGGGTGACCTCGATGCGATGGGCAGCAGGCTTAGTCACGCGAAATAGTCCCGCAGGATGCGGCCATAGATCGCCTTCAGGGTACGGATATGCGCGACCTCCACCCTCTCATCGACCTGGTGCATGGTCTTGCCCACCAGCCCGAATTCGACCACTGGGCAGTGATCCTTGACAAAGCGCGCGTCTGACGTGCCGCCGCTGGTGGACGCAATGGGCTTGCGCCCGGTTTCCGCCTGCACCGCGCCTGCGACCAGCGCCGACAATTCGCCCGGTGGGGTCAGGAACGCCTCACCCGAGATCGAGATTTTCAGCGCGATCTCCACCCCCGTCGCCTCGGCCACAGCCTCAGCCTCGCTTCGCAGCCAAGAGGACAGGGTTTCGCCGGAATGGGTGTCGTTGAAGCGGAGGTTGACCGTCGCCGTCGCCCGCGCCGGGATCACGTTATTGGCGGGATTGCCGCAGTCGATGGTTGTGATCGCCAGGGTGGAGGGGTCGAAATGCGGCGTGCCTCGGTCCAAAGGTTCAGCATCCAGCTTGGCCAGAAGCTTGACCATGGCGGTCAGGGGGTTCTTCGCCCGGTGCGGGTAGGCGCTGTGGCCTTGCACCCCGGTGGCCGTGATCTGCGCGGTCATGCTGCCGCGGCGGCCGATCTTCATCATCTCGCCCATTTCGGTTGGGCAGGTGGGTTCACCCACCAGGCAGTCGGTCATCCTTTCGCCGTTGAAGGCCATCCAGTCGAGGATGGCGATGGTGCCATCGCGGCCCTCGCCCTCTTCATCGCCGGTGATGGTGATGATGACCGCGCCGTCGGGGGGGGTATCCTTCACGAAATCCACCGCTGCGGCGACGAAGGCCGCCACGCCGGATTTCATGTCGCATGCGCCCCGGCCATACATCACGCCGTCTTCAACCTCGGCGCCGAAGGGGTCATGCGTCCAGGCGGCGGCATCGCCCACGGGGACCACATCGGTATGCCCGTTGAACCCGAAGGACCGGTTCGCCCCCTGCTTGCCCCAGCGCGCGTAAAGGTTGGCAATGCCGCCCCGGTCCACCCGGGTGCAGGCAAAGCCCGCCTCGGTCAGAAGCTGGGCCAGAAGCGCAATCGCCCCGCCCTCGGCCGGGGTGACCGAGGGGCAGCGGATCAGCCGGGCGGTCAGATCGACAGGGTCAAGCGGGGTCAGGGGCATGCAGCGTTCCGTGCGTTTTTTGATTGAGGTCCCCTAGCGGCTTCTGCCAGCCTCTGCAACTGCAAGGGGAGAGCGCAGGCCAAGCGCTTCAATCGAAAAACGGCGTCATCTCGGCCACGATGACCGAGTTTTCGGCCAGCGCGCGTTGCATCAGGGCCTGTTCCTCCAGGTCAATCTCATCCCCGGCTTTCAGGCGTTCCTCAAGCGTGCCATGTCCGGTCACCTCCAAGGGTGCAAGGTCGGCCTCTTTCAGGATAGCCACGGTTTCGCGCACGGCTTCGGCCTCATCCACGCCGCTTGCATAGATGAGAAGGCCCGCGCCTGTGGCTTTTCGGGCAATCCGTCCCCGGCCTTGCGGCCCACCTCGACAACCAGGGTATAGACCTGCTGCGGCCGTTTCGGGCGCGGGGTGGCCTCTGCATCTGTGGCCGCTGCGTCATTGGCAGCGTCGTCTTCCATCGCGTTGGTCATGCCAAACCCCTTGCCGCCGCGTGCGGCCATCAGACGCAATTGGCCGGGGGCGCT
The DNA here is from genome assembly GCA_012036325.1 of Paracoccaceae bacterium. Classification (GTDB taxonomy): domain Bacteria; phylum Pseudomonadota; class Alphaproteobacteria; order Rhodobacterales; family Rhodobacteraceae; genus Tabrizicola. Next base: position 4,178 of record JAAUPC010000171.1, on the reverse strand, counting down.
GGCTTTGTCAATGGCGCGATGGGGGCGGCAAGGGGAAGGTGCAAGCCCCAGCGGTGGCTGCCGCCAATGCAAAGGATTTTATGTAAATCGCTTGGGCGCCTTAGGTTTCTGTCAGGATTTTCTACCCACCCTGCTGTGGTCATCACGGCTGGACAGGGGACGAAATGGTTGATGCAGTGAAACTGCCGATTGAGACGGGCGTCGATGCCATGCGGCTGGCCGATGCCATGTTTGGCTCCAGCATCAAGATCGTGGATGCGACCTATTGGGGTGACCCTCTTTCGGCCGGGATCTACTCGGATGGCCTGAAGGTCGCGCCGGGGGTAGTGCCATCCGACTCCGGCGTGATCCTGTCTACCGGCAGGGCGACCGACTTCACCAATGCGACCGGCGAAGCGAACCAGACGGCGTCGCGGTCCTCGGATATGTCGGGGATCGACGGCGACGGGGCCATGGACGGTGTCGCCGGAGCACAGACCTTTGACGCCTCGATCTTTGAGGCCAATTTCATCCCCGAAGGTTCTGTCCTGACGATGCAGATCACCTTCTCGTCCGAGGAGTATCTGGAATACGTCGGCTCTGGCTTCAACGACGCGGTCGGCATCTGGGTCAACGGCAAGCCTGCGGTCCTGACCGTGGGCAATGGTGATGTGTCGATCAACAACATCAACCCGACGTCAAATGGCGACCTTTATATCGACAACGCCAATGACCAGTTCAACACGGAAATGGATGGCTTCACCGTTACCCTGACGCTGAAGGCCCCCGTCATTCCCGGCCAGATCAACAGCATCCGGATCGGCATCGCCGATGGTGGTGACGCGGTTTATGACAGCAATCTTCTGATCAAGGGGGATTCCATCCAGACTGCCGTGGTGGCCACGGACGATACCTTCACCGTCGATTGGGAAGGCAAGACCGAGGTCAACCTTCTGGCCAATGACACCGATGCCAGCGGCGGGACACTGACCATCACCAAGATCAACGGTGTGCCGGTCGTTGCGGGAAGCGAGGTTATGCTGCCGTCTGGCCTTGTCATCGTTGTGGGCGAGGACGGCAACATCACCATCGTCAGCGACCCCTCGGACACACCGGGGGAGGCCAGCTTTTCCTATGAGGTTGCAAATGCCGAAGGGATCACCGATGTCGGCTTTGTAACAGGCCAGGTCGTGCCCTGCTTTGTCGAAGGGGCGCGTATTGCCACGGCGCGCGGGCCGGTCCGGGTTGAGGATGTGGCCGTGGGTGACCTGGTGCTGACGCTGGACGACGGTTATCAGCCGGTCCGCTGGCACGGGCGGCGGCAGGTGGCGCGGCCGGGGGCGCTGGCTGCCGTGCGCATTCCGGCGGGGACCTTGGGCGATCACGGCGCGCTGGCGGTGTCGCAGGATGGCATGGTGGCGGTCTCCTATATCTGCCAGTCGCGCCTGTGGAAGAACTGCGACGACTACAGCCTGGAGGACAGCTTCATTTCGATTCCCTCGGGCAAGCTGGCGGCGCCGCTGGCGGTCGGCGGGCTGTGGCTGTGGATGTTCTTCACGGAGTTGCGGCAACGACCGCTTCTGGCGACCGGCGATCCCTACTTGCGGGAAGCGCTCGAAACCGGGGAGGGCACTGATGGCCCACGATCCTCACGCCGTCCACGCGTCGGCGGACGTCGACGGATCCCGTTCTACGCGATGGACTACATCGAGGGCAAGAGCCTCTCCGGCCTGATTCAGGAAAATGAGGTAATTCCTCGCCGGGCCGCGGAGTTCGTCCGCACGATCGCCGAAACGATGGTTCATGCCAAGCACACCATTCCGCACTTCACCTATGTGGAGGAATGCGATGTCACCGATCTGGAAGACCTGCGCGCTCAGCTTAATGCGGCCAGAGGCGACCGGCCCAAGCTGACCCTGCTGCCGCTGCTGATCACCGCGATCTGCAAGACCATTCCCGCCTTTCCGATGATCAATGCGCGCTATGACGACGAAGCGAATGTCGTCACCCGTTACGGCGCAGTGCACCTCGGCATGGCGGCACAAACTGATAGCGGGCTGATGGTGCCGGTGATTCGCGACGCGCAGTCCAAGAACCTGTGGCAGCTGGCGCGCGAGATTGGCCGATTGGCCGAGGCTGCGCGCAGCGGCAAGGCGACATCGGAGGAGCTTTCGGGCTCGACCCTGACGATCACCTCGCTTGGCCCCTTGGGCGGGGTGGCGACCACGCCGGTGATCAACCGGCCCGAAGTCGCGATCATCGGCCCCAACCGCATCGTCGAACGTCCGATGTTCGTGCCTGACGGCATGGGCGGCGAACGAATCGCCAAGCGCAAGCTGATGAACATCTCGATCAGCTGCGATCACCGCGTGGTTGACGGACATGACGCGGCAAGCTTCGTGCAGGGGATCAAGCGGCTCATCGAAACCCCGGCATTGCTGCTGGTCGATTAGATGAAATTATTGCGACAAGGGTGGTGCCAGGGGCGTTGACAGCCCGCAAGCACCGCCTTAATGGCGCTGCTCCAACGAGCGGACGGCGATGCCGGAATGCTTGTTAGGGAAACAATGCGCGGGTGTAGCTCAGTTGGTTAGAGCGTCGGCCTGTCACGCCGAAGGTCGCGGGTTCGAGCCCCGTCACTCGCGCCACTTTCCTTCCCTTGAGGAGAAAGTGGCCATCCCCCAAAGCGCATTTTGTTGAACTCGCCCCCGCTAAATCGGGCGCTTATTCGGGCGCGTTGTCCGGTGCGGGCGGGCTCCAGCTGCCGGTCTCCATCCAGATCAGGAATCGCTTTAGCGGAAGCAGCCAGATCAAGCCCAGCACGACATAGACGACAGTCTGCGCTCCGCCCGACCAGCGCCCGATGATGCCGGGTGCATAGCGCGCGATGACCACCCCGTAGATGATCAGCCCGATGAACAGGCTGACGATGCCGAAGGGAATTCGCCAGGTGGGGGTTTCGCGCATCACAGGTTTCCGTAAATCCGGGTGGGGGTGACGACCGCATCGAGCGGCCTGTCGTGGAGTTCGGTGGGCAGGGCGTCGCAGCTTTGCGCGTCCCACGCCAGCCCAATGGCCAGCAGCGGCGGATGTTCCGCCAGCCAGCGATCATAATGCCCGCCGCCTTGCCCCAGCCGGTCGAGCGCGGCGGTAAAGCCGACCAAGGGCACGAACAGGATGTCGGGCGTGACCGCCTCGTGCTTGAGGCACAGTCGTTGCGGCCAACCGGCTCATCAGTCGATGGCGTGCCCGAGTTGAAGGACTACGTGCCTGAGCGCTTCGATGTGCGAACCATGGCGGTGCGCAATTTTCCGGATCGCTGGGCACCCTGGGATAGCCAGAAGGTGATTGGGGACATCTTCAACCCCAAGCTCTCCCTGCCCTGTCCCGTCCTGCAGACGGCTTGTGGGGTGATCCCCAACCAGGAGTCTTCTGAAGCGAAGGCCGGCTACAAGTTCGTGCGCACCAGCTCGCTTGCGGAAGGCAAGGGCGTGAAGCTTGTGCCCAAGCTGCGTACCGAAGCGGCTGAGTGGCAGTTCGTGGCCGACCGGGTCAAGCAGGGCGAGAAGCTCGTGTCCTGCTACTACGCTGTCACGATCATCGCCCCGAAGGGCCGGGGCGAGCCCTGCGAGCGGACCCTGAAGGCTCTCTACAAGGCGAGCGGGTGGGATCTGATTGACGAGACCCATATCCAGCTTCCCGCCTTCATGGCACACTTTCCGCTGCTGCTAGCTGACGGGCTCGACAGCGACCTCAAGCGGATGAAGCGCATGCGCACCATGCGCTCGGCGAACCTTGCCGCGATTGCGCCGATCCAGGGCGAATACATCGGCGGCAACATCCCGCACCTGCTCTTCATCGGACGCCGGGGTCAGCCGCAATTCTGGTCACCCTTCCAGAACAGTGCCGGCAACCACAATGTCGCGATCTCCGGCAAGTCCGGCTCGGGCAAGTCGGTGCTGCTGCAGGACCTCACGGCAAGCTTTGCAGGGGTTGGGGCGAAGACCATCGTGATCGATGATGGCCGCAGCTTCGAGCATATGGCCAAGGCGCTTGGCGGGACATTCACCGAGTTCAAGCTTTCGTCGGGTATTTCGATCAACCCGTTTCGCATGATCGACGAGACCTTGCCGAAGGGGGACGACGACTATCTGGTCGACTGCCTTGCGATGCTCAAATCCATCGTGTCGCAGATGGCG